>DASYZR010000024.1 GCA_035945995.1 bacterium | reverse complement strand
AAAAATCTGAGGCACAGTTCAACTCGCGGCCGCAGACGGGATAGCGGACGCCGTCGACGAATGTTTCGGCGGCACCCGGAGGTAGAATAGACCCCGGTCCACCTTCACGAACGTCGAGTGACCGTTCTTGCTGTTGCGCTTCAGAACGGTCGACACGATGTTGTACACGCCCTTGGCCTCGCGGTCGCTCGCGATCTGGCCGCTCTCGTGGGCGTGCTGCGCGATAGCCCTCACGCTCATAGGACGCCCAGCGCCCTTCAGAATCTCCGCGATCACCAGCGCGTTATGCCCCGGCTGTCGATGGGGAACGACGCGCGAATGGTCGTGCGGCGACTTCTCCATCGCTTGGAGATCGACGAGCGTTTTCTCAAGAATCTCCCGTTCTTTTTGGATGCGCCGGATGTGGGCGTGCGCCGTCCGCTCTTCCGCGCGTAGCACCGAGAGCCGTTGCCTGATGGTCTGCTGCATCATCTTGTCCATGTCGAACCTCTGTTTGTGCGTCGTGTTTGCCGGTATTCGGAACGCTTGACACCTGAACGCGTCATTGCCGTATGCTGTACAAGGAGGCGGCGGTGGGATTGGAACCCACGAAGCCCGAGCGGGCAGGCCGTTGCAGGCGACCTTCCTTTGTCCGCTTGGATACGCCGCCACCTCCGAAAACTCCATAGCAGTGCGGAGGGGGCGGGTTTCGAACCCGCAAGGCCCCGTGAGAGGCCGACGGTTTTGAAGACCGCTCGGCTTGCCAATGCCAACCCCTCCGGTACGACCCACGCAGGACAGGCGACCCGGCCAAGGAGAGCCTGTCCTGTTGGCTGTCAGTATAACATCGTCCGGACGATTACGGGAGGGATGATATGAAGCCAGCGCCGCCGCCGAAGGTGCCGGGCTCGACGCCGTGGGAACGGATGGACAGCGCCGTTCGCATGGTCCTGAGCGTGCCGAAGGAGGCCGTTCTGAAGGAAGAGGCCCGGCTCAAGAAACTGCGGGCCAGGAAACGGGCGAAGAAGCGCGGGCACTGACTAACCTGTCGTCTGGCTTGCCCCGGACGAATCCACGAAGCCTGTGATTTGTCATCTATATTGTTGCCCAAATTTGCCAGAGGGTATGCGGAGCTCAGCGACCAGTCCTTGGCGGAATGGTGACCAAAAGACGGACACGGGGATCCGTCAAGAGCGCCTCGTACGGTCCGCCGGCGCTCAGATTGTCCTGGTCGAACGCGGCTTCAATGAGCGCGACGTTAAACGCGATATTCGGAAGCGCGGCCTGGGCGCCGTTCGGGCTGGCGATGAATTTCGACAATGCCGAGCAGACGACGCGGCAGCCGAAGCTGTGGCCGATCAGGTGCACTCGGGTCAGCCGCGGGTCAACGGTAGATCGAAGAATTGCATAGCCGCCGTTGCTGCCGACGTCATCGGCCCGTTCGCGCATCGTGTAGTAGCTCGACGCCTGGAGATAGTTGAGCGGGGAACCCGAGTCCTCCGTGAGCACAGAAGGCCAATGGAGTCCGGCCGAGATGAACGTCTCCACCTCTTTCTGCGCAAGGGCACGGGTCGTGGCATCCGTTCCGAATGCCCGGTCGAGGCCGGCTGTGAAGCGATCATAATCGATCATCGCGGCGTTCGCGTTCGTCTACCACCCGTGGGAAAAGAAGAACAGGTCAGAGATTCGCTCCGCCGCCGCGGAGGCGTCCGCCAGGGCCTGGACGAGGCTCGTATCCGTGAAGGGACCCTGCTCGTTCAACGGAATCAGAAGAAACGTTGACATGGCCAATCCCCCGTCTCGGCGCCATCGTGTATGGCACCTTAGATGACCGCGCGCGCCAGCCCGTTGTCAAAGCCCAGTCCGGCCCTCAACGGCTTCGCACCAGTCCGGTGACCCCGGCCACGAACATCGTGGCAAAAAACCAGCCCAGCAGGAGGTGTACCCACAAGTACGCCTGCACGACTCGCCCTGCGATCCGGCGCCAGTCACGCGGTATCTGGATCTTGAGGAACGTCGCATCGCAAAAACGGTCGAATACCAATCCGTCACTGCGCGCGGGGGAGACGCTCGCCGCATCGAGACTTGGCGTCCAGCGTCCCTTTTGACCGAGGTCAATCAACGGCAGGGACGTGTCGAGCGAGTAGATTGCCGCGCAAAAAGACTGATAGTTCGGAATCGTCCGCCCAAGCCTCTCAAAATCGGCATAGGCGTCCTTGTCGGACGGCACGATGATCCCCGCCTGGAAGGCCCAGCCGAAGACAACGAAGCCGAGGACGACAAGACCGGTAAGCCACGAAACGGCACGCCACGGCAGATATCCATAGCCAACGGTCGCTCCCAATAGGTGAAGTCCGGCTCGTCTCCACGCGGACGGCGTGGAATATTGCCGATCGTGCTCCATGCCAATCAGAATCTCGCGCGCCTCCGCCTCGTTCCCCTGCTCACGGAGCACTTTGGCCAGTTGCTCGTACGGCTGCGGTCGAAACCTTCGGTCGCCGCCGGATCTCGTGAGGGTGAGCCGCAGCCATTCCTGACGATCTCGCGCATCCGTCGAGCCAACGATGTGCTCGTACACGAACCCGTCCAGATCAAGATGTCCGGCGCACGGCCAACTCGAGGCGGTATCGGCAAGGATGCCGGCCGAAGCTCCTACCAACTCGACATTCGCGCACTGTTCGGGTGTCGCGCCGCGCGTTGTCACGTTACAGAAGGAGAACCTGCCCCGTACGATGGTTCGGTTGGCGGTGATTCTGGCATGAACAAGATTCGCCGTGTCGAGGGTCAGATTGCCCCCTACCTCTGCCCCGGTAAGACCCACGACGCCCGTGGCGCAGAAGCGGTTGTCAAGGAGAACATCGCCGCCTACCGTGACTCCGTCGGCACGCAAGGCATCCGGATTCTCGGTCGAATGCGCGAAGGTCCCGCCGGAGCACTCTAGATTGGCGCCGATCGACGCCCCGGACAGACGTACTGCGCCTTGGGCGCGAAAACCCTCGTCGAGAAACACACTGCCGCCGACCTTGGCGCGCTGCGCACCGAGCGCACCCCCTTTGGGCCTTTCGAACGCGCCGCCGGAGCAGTATAGGCTGCCGCGAATATCCGCCCCGGGGACGCGCACTGTTCCGCTGGCCCGAAACCCCGCGTCGAAGAACACGTCGCCCCGAACCGTTGCCCCGTCCGCGCTCAGCGCATCGCCGTCGGGATTGTTGAAGACACCGCCCGAGCAGAGGAGCTGACCGCCGACGCTGGCCCCGAGCAAGCGAACCTCGCCCGCGGCGCTCATGCCGGCGTCAAAAAAGATGTCTCCGTGCACAGTCGCGCCGTCGAGGCTCAACGCCCAGCCCGTGTCGTTTTCAAAGGCTGCGTTCGAACAGTACAGGCCGCCACCGATGCTTGCGCCCAACAGGCGCACGGTTCCTTTGGAGCGAAAGCCGTCGTCGAGCATGATGTCTCCACGAACCGTCGCACCATCGACGACCAAGGCGTCTCCAGTAGGGTTGTCGAAGGTAGCGTCGGTGCACGTCAAGCTGCCTCTGATGTCTGCCCCGATCGCCCGCACCTCGCTACAGGCGTGGAAATGGCGCGCGAGCGAGATGGCCCCGGCGATTGTCACCGAATCCGCGATGATCGCGTGGGTGCGGCTCCCATCCAGACTGAGGTCCGATAACCGCGCTCCGCTCAGATCGATCGGGTCGGAGAACGAGCAATTGCGAAACCGAAGGGGAAATGGCACAGTAACGAACGACAAATCGAGTTTTCCGCTGATCACCGCTGCGGAAATCCGTATCCCTCGCGGGTCGACGGCGCGTTGAGCCTCGGCGCTCACGCACATCCACCGGATCACGTCGGACCTTAGGGTGCGCCCAACCCATGCGCCGGCGTCTTTTGGATTGTTGTTAGGATCGTCCCAGTTCGCGGGGTCCGGACTTGGACTGTACTCCGCGACTTCCCCTCGGAGCGCGTGCCGGATTAGATTGATCTCCGCATCGCTCAAAACAGAGAAGCTCGCACGGGCGGATTCTTCCAGCCCCTGAGACCCCGGGCCGTCCACGCCGCGCGGCAGGTGGTCTCGAGAGGGTTCACCGGCGACCAAGGTCTGTGACTATCTTGCGGCAGTCGTCGCCGGCCGAAAGCGGCAGCTCTTGCCATCTCGATCGCCGCCGTAGGCCCACCCGAGAGCTGCCGAAGCCTCCGATGACTTCACCTGAATCCACAACTGTCTTCTGTTGAAAGGACCCTGTACGTCGCGAGTGTCGGCAACCACGATCTGTCCGTCGTGTGCGAGGCACTCCATCCCGCCCCCCCCGAATTCGCGCACGGCAATCCTGCCCCTTCAAACAGCGCGCCGCATTCACGCCCTTCTTACTACTTGCAGCCGGACCCGGCTGTGAAATGATTCACAGATCGCGCAAAAACGATCAAACATGTGGCGGGAGAAGCCAACGGTAGTTGAGAGTCCCTTGGCAATTCCGCGGGAAACAGGGAAAGGAGGATTGATAGAGACATTCTGCACGCAAATTGCAGCGCGTGTGCTGCGCAAATTGGCGGGCCCGGAGGGAATCGAACCCCCGACCAGGGGCTTAGGAGTCCCCTGCTCTATCCACTGAGCTACGGGCCCGCTGGAACCCCATCATACACCCGAACTTGCCGCGCGTTCAAACCGGCCCCGACCCAGGCCGAACCGCCGGCCGTAGAGCAGGCGCCGGGAAAAGATCGCGAGGAACCCGAAAAGCCGCCTCGAGGCCGGCGACGATGCATCCCTTTGAGACGTTCGAGCACACCGCGGACATCGGGCTGGCGGCGCGAGGCGACACGCTCGAAGAGGTGTTTGTGAACGCCGCGATGGGACTCGTCGACCTGATCGTCGACCCTGCCGGGCGGCGCGAAGACACGCGCCTGGACGTGTCCGTGTCCGCCGTCGACCGTGAGGCCCTCCTTGTGGCGTGGCTGAATGAGCTGCTCTACCTGCTGGACACCCGCGGCTTCCTGCCGCGGCGGTGCCGCATCGAACGAATCGGCGA
>DASYZR010000023.1 GCA_035945995.1 bacterium | reverse complement strand
CAGGTTTCCCACGTGTTACTCACCCGTTCGCCGCTAGACTTCACCCTCTCTTGCGAGAGGATGAAGCCACGCTCGACTTGCATGTTTGAGGCACGCCGCCAGCGTTCGTCCTGAGCCAGGATCAAACTCTCCATCGGAATTTTCGGGTCCCGAAAGATTGCTCTCTCGGATCCCAAAACTCGTCCGGACTGTCGCGTTCCCCTTGCCACTATGCAGTTTTCAAGGTTCGTAAGAATCATCGCGGCCGGATGATCCCGCGTAGCGGGATCGCCCGACCACGACACTCACTTATACCAGTCGCTGCCGCACCTGTCAAGACAATGCAACCCGTCGCCCCGGCGCCTCACGTGCGCCATGAACTCGATCGTTGCGTCGATGAGGGAGGCCGGTGATCGAGGCGTTGCGTTGTTAAGGTGCTGCGGACGGTTCCACTACCTCACTTACTCTACGCTTGCCCGTGATGGTTGTCAATAGATCGTAGATGCGCGCAAACCGCGACCGCCGGGAAGGCGCCGTCCTTTCGCGCTCGAAGACGCCAGCGTGGAATGGGTCATCCGTGTGATCGCCGGGGGATTCTTGAGCGCCGGCGTCGCCTTCGTCGCCCACCGCCGCGGCGCGCTCACCGAGTCGGGCGCCTGGGCGGCCGCGTTGACCGGCACAGTGCTCGTCCTCGCCGGATGGCATTGGCTCGCACTGGTCGGCGTGTTCTTCATCACGTCCTCGATCGTGACTCATCTGGACCCGCCGGGCGTCGATGCGCCCCACTCCCACGATCGCGTAGGACGCCGCTGGCAGCAGGTCGCCGCGAACGGCGGCATCGCCACGCTGGCGGCCGTGCTTTACGCCGCGACGGGATGGCCGCAGGGCTTCGGGGTGGCGGCCGGCGCCGTCGCGGCCGCCACCGCCGACACGTGGGCGACGGAACTCGGCCGATGGAGCCGCACGCGGCCGCGACTGATCACGACCGGACGGCCGGTCACGCCGGGCGCATCGGGAGGCGTCACGCCGACGGGAACCCTCGCGTCGGTCGCCGGCGCGTTGCTCATCGCCGCCGTCGCCGCCTCCCTGCCCGTGACGCCGCCTGCCGGGGACGTGGGCGGCACGCACCCGCGCTTCGCGTGGGCGGCATGGATCACCGTCGCGGGGATCACCGGCTCCCTTCTCGACAGCATCCTCGGCGCGACGGTCGAAGGCCGGTGGCGCTGGCTCGACAACGACATGGTCAACGTCGCGGCCACCGCTTCGGGTGCCGCGGTAATGCTCTACGTCACCACGTCACGACTCTGAGCCGGCACCCTCTCCTTCAAGAGCTTCGCGCCCCTCGCGCACGATGAAGTACACGATGCCGAACGCCGCCACCGGGTCGGCCCACCACCAGCCGAACGCCATCCGAAGCACCAACCCCGCCAGCAGGGTCGCCGCCATGTACGCGCAGACCACCGCCTCGGCGGCATCACCGCGAAGGGCGGAGCTGTCGAGCGCCGACGCAAGCTTCCGCTTGATGGTCGCGAGGCCGGGCATCACGATGAGCGCGGCGACGGCGAGCGCGGCGCCGGCGGCCGACGCCTCTGAGGCGGCGTGCGTCAGCAAATTGTACGCGGACTGAATCACGACGTAGGCCGCGAGGGCAAACAAGCTCCAGCCGACGATCCGGGACGCGCGCCGCTCGATCCGCTCAACCTGTTCCGCCGTCAGGTTCGGGGCGCCGCTCTCCGCCCGCAGTCTCGCCAGCACGACGGTCCCGGACACGAGCTCGACGACGCTGTCCAGACCGAACGCGGTGAGTGCGATGCTTCGCGTCCCCACCCCCGCGCCGATGCCGATGATCGATTCGAGGAGCATCCATCCGACCGTGAACCATTCGACCCGAATCCCCGCCCGAAGGTGCGCCGCCCTCTCGTTCATGAACGCCTCGCGCCCCCGGCGCGCCTCTCGACGGACTCACCCGTCCCGCCGGTCAGCGGCCAGTTCACGGTACATGTAGACGGTCGCGTCGAGCGTCCCGGCCGCGCTCAGCGCATACCGCGGGATCACCCCGGCCCGCGCGTACCCCAGAGCAAGGTACAGTTGCTCCGCGGGATCCCCCACTCTCGTGTCGAGCACCAGCAACCGCCGGTCCGCCCGGCGCGCCGCGTCTTCGAGGGCCAGCATCAACGCGCGGCCGATGCCGCGACGGCGGGCGGCGCCGTGCACCATGAGCTTCATCACCTCGGCGCGGTGCCGCGCGTTGGGCATCGTCGCGAGGTCGAGTTGCACGGAGCCCAACATCTCGCCCTCGTCCACGGCCGCAAGCAAGATTCGAGTACCCGCGCCGACCATGGCCCGCACGCCGGCCCAGTACCGGCGGGCGTCGTCCTTGTCGAGCGGCGGCACGAATCCCACCGACGCCCCGCCGTCGACGGCGTCCTGCAGGAGCGCGACAAACGCCGCGAGGTCCTCGTCCAGTTGTTCCGGGGCAACGCTGCGGATCTCGTACACGCTCACACCTTGGCGCCGGGCGTCCCGACTCCGCCGGCATCGGCGGAGCGCCACAAGAAGAAAAAGCCGACCCCTCTCGGAATCGGCTCCTGACACGCCCCTGGACTATCTTGCCTGGTCAGCAATGTCACGCGAATTATACCACCGGGTGGCGCTCTGTCAAACCGACTTGGCGGGCAAAGAGCCCTTCCCGCCCGCGCCGGCGCAGCTTTTCGCGCAAAAAATTAAGGCCGACCCCCTTCGGAATCGGCACTCAGCATTGCCCCGTTGGACTCGCCTGGTCGGCTTCTGCTACCACCATTTTATCACGACCCAGCACAAAGTCAATACTACCGTTCCGGTACCCCGCGGATGAGGCATCAAGCCGACTCACCGGGTAGATGCAAAATCCATTCCACGGCATCCGCCAGGGTGGCCGCCACATAGTCCGGCGCTGGGCGGTCCTCTCCGGGATCGCGTGAAACAGGCATACGCCCCGGGGAGGCGGAGCGGATCAGAGCCGTGCGACACCCCGCCCGGCGGCCCGCTTCCATGTCCGAGGCTGCGTCGCCCACCATCACGGATGCGGCGAGATCGATCCCGAGGTCGGCCGCGGCGCGGAGCAGCAGCCCGGGTTGGGGTTTCCGGCAGTCGCACGCGACGCGATAGGCCGCCACCGCGCCGTCGGGATGGTGCGGACAGTAATAGATCGCGTCCAATGCGGCTCCGCGCGCACGCAGGCGCGCCTCGAGGTCCGAATGAATCTCGCGCAGGCCCTCCTCCGTCACCCACCCACGCGCCACCACGGACTGGTTCGTCACGACCACGACAGCCCATCCCGCGTCGCGCAACCGGCGGAGTGATTCCGGCACACCCGGAAGAATGTCGAGTTGCGACGCCGAGGTCAAATGGTCCACGTCGCGGACCACGACACCGTCGCGGTCGAGAAAGACGGCCCGGCGCCGCGCACTCACAGAACGCGTGGTCCGGGTGCTTCCGGCCGTGCAGCCTCGCCGGCGCGGGTCAATGCCGGAAGTGCCGGATCCCTGTCGTGACCATCGCCATTCCCGCGGCCTCCGCGGCGGCGATCACCTCGGGATCGCGCCGGGAGCCGCCGGGCTGGATCACGGCGGTGATCCCCACGGCGGCCGCGGCCTCGACCCCATCGGCGAACGGGAAGAACGCTTCCGACGCCATGCAGGCCCCCGCGGCACGATCGCCCGCCACACGGCCGGCGATGCGAACCGACTCCACTCGATTGGGCTGACCGGCGCCCACGCCGACCACCCGGCTGTCGCGCGCGAAGACGATGGCGTTCGACCGGACATGCCGGCAGACGGTCCAGGCAAACCGGAGATCCGCCCACTCACGGTCGGTGGGGGTGCGCGCCGTGACGACCTTGAGCTCCGCCTCCGCCAGATCGAGGGCATCGCGATCCTGCACGAGGAGGCCGCCGCGGACGCGCCGCCAGTCGATGCCGGCGTACGGCCTGGCCGGGCCGAGCGGTCCCGTCTCGAGCAGACGCACGCGCGCCGACTTCTTGCGCGAGAGCACGCCGAGAGCGTCTTCGTCGAATGCCGGCGCGATCACGGCCTCGAGAAACGTCTCGCCGAGCGCTTCGGCCGTCTCGGCGTCGGCGGGCCGGTTGAGCGCCACGATGCCCCCGAAGGCCGAGACGGGGTCGCCGTCGCGCGCGCGCAGATACGCCTCCCGCACGGTTCCGGCCAGCGCGACGCCGCAGGGAATTCCGTGCTTCACCACGACCGCCGCCGTCTCCGCGAACTCCCGGACGAGCTCGAGCGCCGCGTCGAGATCGTAGATGTTGTTGTACGAGAGCTCCTTGCCCGCGAGCCGCCGCGCCGAAGCGATGCTCGGCACGACCCCGCCATCCGACCCCGGGGCCGCGGACGCGCTTGGCCCGGGACCGGCTTCACGATAGAACGCGCCGCGCTGATGCGGATTCTCGCCGTACCGCAACTCCGCCATTTTCTCGAATGACAGGCTGAGAGACGCCGGAAACGACTGTCCTTCCCCATCCCCGGCCGAGGCGGCGGCGCCGTCGAACCAGCCGGTGATGGCCCGGTCGTAGGAGCCGGTCCGCGCAAATGCCTCCCGGGCGAGCCGCCGGCGGGTGTCGGGGCCCACCGTCCGTGTGCGCCGGATCTCTTCGAGGACCGCCGCGTACTGCGCGGGATCGCTCAGGACCACCACGTCGCGGAAGTTCTTCGCGGCGGCGCGCAGCAGGGTAACCCCGCCGATGTCGATCTCTTCGATGAGCGTCGCCTCGTCGGAGCCACGCGCGAGCGCGGCCTCGAACGGATACAACGTCACCGCGACGAGATCGATCGGCAGGATGCCGTGGCGCGACAGATCCGCCGCGTGGGCGTCATCGCCGCGCACGGCGAGCACGCCGCCGTGGACGGCCGGATGCAGCGTCTTGACCCGTCCTCCCAGGATCTCGGGAAACCCCGTCACCGTCTCGAGCGCGGTGACCGGCACGCCGGCGTCGCGCAGCGTACGGGCGGTTCCGCCGGTCGAGATGATCTCGCATCCGGCTTCGACAAGCCCGCGCGCCAGCGGCACGACGCCCGTCTTGTCGGCGACGCTCAGCAGGGCCCGCCGGATCTTCACGGCGTGATCACCCGCGTCACGGCCGGTGCGCCGGTCGTGCCCGCGCCGGACGAGGGACTCCCGTCCGGGGGCCGGAGGCGCACGCGGTTGCCGTCGATGCGCAGCCGCCCCTCGGTGAAGAGCCGGACCGCGAGCGGATACAGCCGCAGCTCCTCCCGGCGGACGCGCGCCGCCAGCGTGGCGGGCGTGTCGTCGTCCTCCACCGGGATCGCGGCCTGCACGATGATCGGCCCGGCGTCCGTCTCGCTCGTGACGAAATGCACCGTGCATCCGCTGACCCGCGCGCCCGAGGCCAGCACCGCCTCGTGCACGCGCTCTCCATACATCCCCTTCCCGCCGAAGGCCGGCAGCAGCGCCGGGTGAATGTTCATCATGCGCCCCGCGAAGTCCGCGGCGAACCCCGGTGTGAGGATGCGGATGAATCCCGCCAGACACACGAGATCCACGCGGGCCGCCGCGAGCGCCTCCCGGAGCGCGGCTTCAAACGCGGGCCGGCCCGGAAACTCGCGGTGATCGATCACGAGCGCCGGCACGCCGGCAGCGCGGGCCCGCTCCAGGGCCACGGCCCCCGGCACGTTGCTGATCACCACGGCGACCTGCGCCGGCCCTCCGGCGCCGGGGCCGTACGCGTCGAGGAGGGCCTGCAGGACGGTGCCGGTTCCGGACACGAGCACCCCGACGCGGACGGGCCGGGCGCGTTCAGGCACGGATCTCGACCCCTCGGATCCCGGACGTGATCTCGCCGACCACCCACGCGCGCTCCCCGGCGGTCTCCAGCAGCCGCACGGCCGCGGCCGCGGACGCGCGCGGCACGACGAGCACGAGCCCGAGGCCCATGTTGAACGTGCGGAACATTTCATCGTCGGCGATCCGCCCGCGCCGCTGGATGACGGTGAAGATCGGCGGCACCGGCCACCGGCCGCGGACGAGCGCCGCGTGGCAGCCGTCCGGCAGAATGCGGACGAGATTGCCGGGGAGGCCGCCGCCCGTCACGTGCGCCACGCCGTGCAGGGCGAGGTGCCGGCGCAGCGCGAGCACGGGGCGGGCGTACGGCCGGTGCGGACGCAGGAGAGCCTCGCCCACCGTCTCGCCGAGTCCCGGAAGTTTGCGTGCCAGGGCCCGGCGGATCGCCTCGCGCGATCCCCGGGGCAGCAGCACCGCGCGCGCCAGCGTGTAGCCGTTGGTGTGGAGACCGTCGCTTCCGAGGCCGATGACCGCGTCGCCCGGCCTGATCCGCGCGCCCGTAATCACGTCGTCACGCTCCACGGCGCCGACCGTGCACCCGACGATGTCGAGCTCCCTCCGGGCGTAGACGCCGGGCATCTCGGCGGTTTCCCCGCCGAGCAGCGCAATGCCCTGGGCCACGCAGGCGTCGGCGATCCCTTCGATGACTTCGGACACCACCGCCGGATCGAGCGCCGCAGACGCGACGTAGTCGAGCATGAACAGCGGCGCCGCACCCTGGCACAGCACGTCGTTGGCCCCGTGGGCCACGATGTCCGTGCCGGCCTGCCGCGGCCGCCCGGACCAGAGCGCCAGGCGCGTCTTGGTCCCCACGCCGTCGATCGAGCTGACGATCACCGGATCGCGGTACCCCGTGAGGCGGAACAGCCCGCCGAACCCGTCGCCGGCGTCGAGCGCGCCCGCGCCGTACGTCGCGCGGATGCGGGCCCGCACGCCGGCCAGGATTTCCTCCTTGGCTTCGATGTCGACGCCCGCCTCGCGGTAGGTTAGGATGCGGGACCCCGACTGACGCGGGGCGGGCCCCGTCTGGCGCCCCGTCTGGTGCGGGGCAGGCGGGGCAGGCGGGGCAGGCTTGACGGGCGGCGCCGGCATGCCGGGACTACGCGTGCGGCGTCCCGATCGCCGGCGCCCGCGGCTCGAGCGCGAGCCGTCCGGCCAGCGCTTCGGTCGGCGTCTCGGTCGGATACGCGCCGGTGAGGCAGGCGAGGCACAAGTGCGGCCGCGGCAGGCCGAGCGCCTCGACCAGTCCCTCGACGCTGAGGTACCCGAGGGTGTCGGCTTCGATCTCCCGCCGGATCTCCTCCACGGACAGGCGGGAGGCCACGAGCTCGCCGCGGTTGCTGGTGTCGATGCCGTAGAAGCAGGCGTGCCGGATCGGCGGCGACGAGATTCGCACGTGCACCTCCCGCGCCCCCACCTGCCGCAGCAACCGCACGATCTGGCGGCTCGTCGTGCCGCGCACGATCGAGTCGTCGACGAGCACGATGCGCCGGCCTTCGATCACCTCGCGGACGGCGTTCAGCTTGACCCGCACGCCGAAGTCGCGCATCGACGGATCGGGTTGGATGAACGTCCGTCCGATGTACCGGTTCTTGATCAATCCGACTTCGTGCGGCACGCCCACGGTTTCCGCGTAGCCCATCGCGGACGAGGTGCCGGAATCCGGGACGGCGATCACGGCGTCGGCCCCCGCGGGATGCTCGCGTGCGAGGACGCGGCCCATGCGCCGGCGGACGTGGTGCACGTTCTGCGACTCGAGCACGCTGTCCGGGCGCGCGAAGTAGATGTACTCGAAGACGCACGACGCCCGTCCCTGAGGGGACAGCACCTGGATCGACCGCAGCCCGCCGGGCCCGGCCAGCAGCAGCTCACCCGGCGCGACCTCCCGCACGGCCACGGCCCCGACGTGATCGAACGCACAGCTTTCGGAGGCGAAGACGATGTCGTTCCCGAGACGCCCCATCGCGAGCGGCCGGATCCCATGGGCGTCGCGAAACGCCATCAGCGTCTCGCCGATGAGCGCGACGGTCGTGTAGGCGCCGAGGATGAGGTCCATGCAGTAGGCGACCGCTTCCTCGATCGTGGCCGCCGGCGCCGTGGCGATGAGTTTGGTCATGACCTCGGTGTCGGACGTCGCGTGGAACAGGCAGCCCGCGTCCTCGAGCGCGGCCCGCAGCATCGGCGCGTTGACGAGATTGCCGTTGTGGGCCAGCGCCAAGGTCCCCCACGGCGTCTCTTCCACGAACGGCTGGGCGTTCTCGAGCCGCGCTCCACCCATCGTCGAGTACCGCACGTGCCCGATGCCGACGCCGCCGGGCAGCCCGGCCAGCCGTTCGGGCGTGAACACCTGCGCCACGAGCCCCATGTCCTTGACCAAATGCGTGTGCGACCCGTCCCAGGTGGCGATACCGGCGCTCTCCTGGCCGCGGTGCTGCAGCGCGTAGAGGCCCAGGTGGACGTACGGCGCCGCGGCGGCCTGCGTGCGGATCCCGAAGACGCCGCACTCTTCGCGAAGCTTGTCCCAGGGACTCGTCAGCACGTCGCTCACGGCTCCTTGTCGGTCGAATCCCAGGCCAGCGCGAGCGCCCTCACCGGCAGATCGAGCCACGGACGGCCCTCGGGGACCCCGTCCGCGCCGACGATCAAGCGGTCCCCCCCGGCCGTGCCGATGACCTGGACAGGCACGTCGAACCGCCGCGCGAGGTTCAGCAGATCGGAGATCTGGTCGGCGCGGACCGACGCGACGATGCGCCCGATCGCTTCGCCGAAGAGCGCCGCGTCGGCGCGCAGGCCGCCGCGGAGCGCGACCCGCGCGCCGAGCCCGGCCGACGCGGAACACTCGGCCAGCGCCACCGCGATGCCGCCCTCGGCGCAGTCGTGGGCCGACCGGAGCAGCCCCGCGGCGATCGCGTCCCGCACGCACCGGATCGTGTGCGCCACGCGGAGCACATCCGGCTCCCGCAGGCGGCCCGCGACACGGCCGTGCACCACCTCGAGATACTCGGAGGCGTCGAGGGCGGGCAGGCCGTCGCCGAGGAGCACGACGACGTCGCCCTCCGCCTTCCAGCCCGGCGTGGCGTGCCGGCGCACGTCCTCCACACAGCCGAGCATGGCGACGATTGGAGTCGGATAGATCGTCTGGCCGGCCTCATTGTAAAAGCTCACGTTCCCGCCGACGACGGGCACCTCGAGCGCTTCGCAGGCCCGCGCGATGCCGTCGACGGTCTGGCTGAACGTCCAGAAGACCTCGGGCCGCTCCGGACTCGCAAAGTTGAGGCAATCCGTGACCGCGGCCGGCGCCGCGCCGGCGCACGCGAGGTTCTGCGCGGCCTCGAGGACCGCGAGCATACCGCCCGCGTACGGGTCGAGGTAGCTGTACCGCCCGTTCCCGTCCACCGCGAGGGCGAGGCCGCGGGGCGGCGCGCCCTTGAGGCGCAGCACCGCCGCGTCCGCGCCGGGCGCGACGACGGTGTTGGTCTGGATCATGTGATCGTACTGCCGGAACACCCACCGGGCGCTCGCCGTGCCGGGTGCGCGCAGGAGCGCCAGCAGGGACGCGGCGGGGTCGGCGACCGGAATCGTCTCGAGATCGAGACGCCGCGCCTCTTCGAGATAGGCGGGCGGCGCCGCCGCCGGCGCGTACACCGGGGCATCGGTGATGTGCCGCGGATCGAGCCGGACGATGGTCCGCTCCCCGTCGCGGACGGTCAGGACCGGTTCGGCGACGACGCGCCCGATGACGACCGCCGGCAGGTCCCAGCGCCGGGCGACCCCGAGCACATCGTCCTCGCGGCCGGCCGCCACGACCAGCAGCATCCGCTCCTGCGATTCGGACAGCAGGACCTCCTCCGGCGTCATGCCCTCTTCGCGCCGGGGGACGAGCCGCACGTCGACGTCCATGCCCACGCCGCCGCGGGCCGACATCTCCGAGAGAGCGCACGTCAGGCCCGCGGCGCCCATATCCTGCAGGGCCACCACCGCGCCGGTGGCGATGGCCTCCAGTGTGGCCTCGATCAACAGCTTCCCGGTGAACGGATCGCCCATCTGCACGGCGGACCGGTCGGTCGGATTGCCGGCGAGCTCGGCCGACGCGAACGCCGCGCCCTGCATGCCGTCCCGCCCCGTCCGCGCCCCCAGGTAGACGACCGCGTTCCCCGGACCGGCCGCGCGAGACGTCATGAGACGGTCGGCCCGGACGAGCCCGAGACAGGCGACGTTGACGAGCGGATTCCCGCGGTAACACGGCGCGCACCGCAACTCCCCTCCGACCGTCGGGACGCCGATGCTGTTCCCATACGCGGCGATCCCCGCGACGACGCCGCGGGCGAGCGGGACGACCGCCGGATCGTCGAGCGGCCCGAACCGCAGCGAGTCCAGGAGCGCGATCGGACGCGCGCCCATGGCCAGGATGTCCCGGATGATGCCGCCCACCCCGGTGGCGGCGCCGTGGAACGGCGCCACCGCGCTCGGGTGGTTGTGGCTCTCGATCTTAAAGACGGCGGCCCACCCCTCGCCCGCGTCGACGGCCCCGGCGTTCTCCCCGGGCCCGCGCAGGACGCCCCGCCCCGTCACCGGCAACCGGCGCAGCGCCGCGCGAGAGTGCTTGTACGCGCAGTGCTCGCTCCACATGACGCCGAACATGCCGAGTTCCGCGGGCGTGGGATCGCGTCCCAACCGCCGGCATACCTCGGTGTACTCGTCGGGCCGGAGCGCGCCGAGCGCCCGCTCCGGTGTCGCGGTCGACTCGACGACCATCGTCACCGGTCCCCCGCCGCCCCGGGAGATGCGGCCGCGGCCGCCTCGGAACGAGGCGGCGCGGCCACCCACCGCATGAGCGATTCGAAGACGCGCAGGCCGTCCGCGCTCCCCACGATCGCCTCGCTGGCCCGCTCGGGATGGGGCATGAGTCCGACCACGGTACCGGACACGCTCGCGACGCCCGCGATGTTGTCCACGGCGCCGTTCGGGTTGGCGGCCAGGGTGACTTGCCCGGCCGGGTCGCAGTAGCGGAACACGATCTGCCGTTCCAGCGTGAGCCGCGCCAGCGCCCGCTCCGTCACGTGGTACCGGCCCTCGGCGTGGGCGATCGGCGCGCGCAACACCTCACCCTCCCGCATCGCACATGTAAAGGGCGTGTCCGTGCGTTCGACCCGGACGTGGACGTCCCGGCATCGGAACTCGCCGGACGCGTTGAGCAGCAGGCTCCCGGGGAGGAGGCGCGTCTCGACCAGCGTCTGGAACCCGTTGCAGATCCCGAGCACCGGCCGGCCGGCCGCCGCGTACGCCGGCAGCGCGCGCACCACCGGGGATGTGGCCGCGATGGCGCCGGCCCGAAGGTAATCCCCGTAGGAGAAGCCGCCCGGGAGAATCACCGCGTCGAGGCCGTCGAGGGAGGTTTCCCGGTGCCACACGTAGACCGCCTGCTGTCCCAGGACGTCGCGGACGGCATGGTACGTATCCGCGTCGCAGTTGCTGCCCGGAAACACCACGATGCCGATCCTCACCTCAGCCCCTCCGCGTCATGCGACGTCGAGCGTGCGACGGCCCTCATGCGATGTCGTACCGGAAGTCCTCGATCAGTGTGTTGGCGAGCAATCCGTCGCACATCGCCCGGACCCGCGCGTCCAAATCCGGTCCGTCCTCGACTTCGAGCTCGAAGTACCGGCCGGCGCGCACCGCGCGCACGCCGGTGTGGCCGAGCGCGTCCAGGCCCTTCTGGATCGCCTGGCCCTGCGCGTCCAACACGCCGGGTTTGAGCTGGACCGTCACGCGCACGGTGCGCACCCCCGTGGCCGTCGGCGCCATCAGCGCTCCTCCAGCCGCCGGCCCGTGATACGCCGGTACACGTCAAGATACCGGCTTCGGGCCGCCTCGACGATGTCGGGGGGCAGCGCCGGGGGCGGTGGTTGCTTGTTCCATCCGCTCTGCTCGAGGTAATCCCGGACCACCTGCTTGTCGTAGCTCTCGGTCGACCCGGTGGCCGCGTACGTGCGCGCGTCCCAAAACCGGGACGAGTCCGGCGTCACGGCTTCGTCGATCAGCACGACCTCGTCGCCCCGCGCCGTTCGTCCCGCGGCAGACGGGATGCCGAACTCGAACTTGGTATCCACCAGCACGAAGCCGGCCCGGTCCGCGACCGCGGCGGCCTCGCCGTACAGGGCGAGACTCGCCGCCTCCAGCCGGCGCGCCAGCGGCTCGCCGATGCGGACCGCCATCGCCGCGGCCGTGATGTTCTCGTCGTGGCCCCGATCGTTCTTGGTCGCCGGCGTGAAGATCGGGTGCGGCAACCGGCTCCCGAGCGCGAGCCCGGCCGGCAGCGGGATCCCGCACGCCGTTCCACTGTCACGGTATTCCTTCCAGGCCGACCCGGCGAGGTAGCCGCGGACGACGCACTCGAAGTCGACGCGCCGGCAGCGCTCCACCAGCATCGCGCGGCCGTCCAGCATCTCCCGGTGCGCCTGCGCCTCCGGCGGGAACGCGGCGGGGTCGATCGTGACGAAATGGTTCGGGACGATGCCGCGGAGCCGCTCGAACCAGAAGGCGGAGAGCCCGGTCAGCACGCGCCCGCGGTCCGGGATCCCGGTCGCCAGCACGCAGTCGAACGCGGACAGGCGGTCGGTCGCCACGATCAGCAGGTACCTGCCCGCCTCGTACATGTCGCGGACCTTGCCGCGGCCCATGAGCGGCAGGTCGAGGTGCGTCTCCATGACCGCCGGCGAGCGGGTATCGCTGCGGCTCGTGTCATCCATGGCGTGTCCCCTCCTTCTCCGTCCGCGCTGCCGGATCGCCGCGGGCCGGCTCGAGGCCGGCTCGGACGAAGATCTCGTCGACGTACCGGAGCGCCGGCGCGGGGTCGAAGCACGCCGTCAGCTCCGGCTCCGGGAGCACACCCGCGGCGCGAATCAGATCGCGGAAGTTCCCGCCGCCGTCCCACGCCTGCATCGCGGCGGTCTGCACGATGCGGTAGGCCTCGTCGCGACTCAGTCCCCGCGCGAGGAGCGCGAGCAGCACGCGGTGCGAGAAGACGAGCCCGCCGGTCCGCTCCATGTTCGCGCGCATCTGCTCCGGGTACACGCGCAGGCCCTCGATCACCCCGGCGAGCCGGCGCGCCATGTACTCCAGGACCGTCGTCGCGTCCGGGACGACGACCCGTTCCACGGACGAGTGGGTAATGTCACGCTCGCCCCACAGCGCGATGTCCTCCAGGCCGGCCACGGCGCAGCCGCGGACCACGCGCGCGAGTCCGGCGATCTGCTCGCAGGTCACCGGGTTGCGTTTGTGCGGCATCGCCGACGACCCGGTCTGCCCGGTCCGGAAGGGTTCCTCCAGCTCCCGGATCTCGGTGCGCTGCAGCGATCGGATCTCCGTCGCGATCTTTTCCAGCGTCCCCGCGGCGACCGCGAGATGTGCGAGGTACTCCGCGTGCCGGTCGCGCTGGATGACCTGGGACGAGACCGGGGCCGGCCGAAGCCCGAGACGCGCGCACACGTAGGCTTCGACGGCCGGCGGCGTGTGCGCGAACGTGCCGACTTCGCCGGAGAGCTTCCCGACGCCGATCACCTCGCGCGCGCGCCCGATTCGTTCCAGGTCCCGGCCCACCTCCGTGTACCACAGCGCCGCCTTCAGCCCGAGCGTGATCGGCTCGGCCTGGATGCCGTGGGTCCGGCCGGCCATCACCGTCCGCTTGTGGGTTCGGGCCAGCACGGCCAGCGCCTGGTGGAGCCGCCCGAGGGCCGCGTGGATGAGGTCCGCCGCGCGGACCATCAGCACGCACTGCGCCGTGTCCACCACGTCGGACGATCCGAGGCCGCGGTGGAGATAGCGCGCGTCGTCGCCCACCGTCTCGCCGACGACGCGCAGAAACGCGACGACGTCGTGCCGGGTGACCTGCTCGACCTCGTCGATCCGGGCGGCGCTCGGCACGCCCGCCCGGGCCCGGAGGCGCGGCGGCACGTCGGCCGGGATCTCTCCGAGCCGGGCCTGAGCCTCAGCCGCCAGCAGCTCGATTTCGAGCCAGGTCGCAAACTTCGTCTCGGGACTCCACAGGGCCGCCATCTCCGGCGAGGTGTAGCGCGGGATCACTGGAAGCCCTCCTGACCGAAGATCACGTCCGAGCGCTCCGGCCCGACCCCGATCATGGCGATCGGCACGCCGACGATTTCTTCGATCCGGCGCAGAAACGTCCGCGCCTCGACCGGCAGGTCGGTCGGCCGCCGCGCCCCGTGCGTCGGGCGGCGCCAGCCCGGCAGCTCTTCGTAGACCGGGGCCACGCGCGCCATCACGGCCGTGTGGGGCACGCCGTGGATGGTCCGGTCGCCGAGCCGGTAGGCGACGCCCAGCCGCACCGTCTCGAAGGTGTCGAAGACGTCGAGCTTCATCACGGCGAGGTGCGTGAATCCCGCGACCTCGGCGGCGAATCGCGCCGCGACGCCGTCGAACCAGCCGCACCGCCGCGGCCGGCGGGTCGTCGCGCCGTACTCCTGCCCCAGCTCGCGGAGGCGGTCGCCGGTCTCGTCGGCGATCTCCGTCGGCATGGGGCCCGCGCCGACGGCGGTCGTGTACGCCTTGGCCACCCCGAGCACGCGCGTGATCCTCGCCGGGGGGACGCCGGCGCCGGCGCTCGCGCCGCCGGGCAGCGTGGTCGACGATGTGACGAACGGATAGAGGCCCCAGTCGAGATCGCGCATCACGCCGAGCTGGCCTTCGAGCAGCACCGCCCGGTCGGCGCGGAGCGCCTCCTGGATGATCGGATGGGTGTCGGTGATGTACGGCCGCAGGCGGTCGGCCCACCGCGCGCAGGCGGCGATGAGCGTGCCGGGCTCGACCGGCTCGTGGCGGTAGACGCCGCGCAGCAGCGCGCTCTTGCGCGCGGCGATGAACTGCAGTTGCTCCGCGAGGTGCGCCTCTTCCACGAGATCTCCCAGGCGGATGCCGATGCGCGCCGCCTTGTCGCCGTAGACCGGCCAGATGCCCTGCTTGGTCGTCCCGTGCGGCCGGCCGCCGCGCGCCGCTTCCTCGAGCTCGTCGGTCACGATGTGGTGCGGGAAGATGAGGTGCGCCCGCTCGTCGAGCCAGAGGCGGCCGACGGTGGAGACGCCGACGCGCTCGACCTCCGCGATTTCGGCGAGGAGGACGTCCGCGTTGACCACGACGCCGGGGCCGATCACGCACTGCGCGGCCGGATGGAAGATGCCGGACGGCAGCAGGTGGAGCCGGAAGGTCCCGTGCTGGTTCTGGATCGTATGGCCGGCGTTGTTCCCCCCGTTGTAGCGGATAACGAGGTCGGCGTGGTTCGCCAGCGTGTCGACGACCTTGCCCTTCCCTTCGTCGCCCCACTGCGCCCCGACCACGGCGGTGACCGGCATGTCAGCGCGTCTCCGGCCGCGCCGAATCGCCCGCGCGCGGCGGCGCCATGCCGAACCCGCCCGTCGCGGCGGTGGTGATCCGCGCGGCCTTCTCCTCCACCTCGCGGGCCAGGCGCGCTTTGTACGCGCGGTAGCGATCCCGCAGAGTGTCGTCCGCCGTCGCAAGGATCTGCACGGCGAGCAGCGCCGCGTTGCGCGCGCCGCCGATCGCGACGGTGGCGACCGGCACGCCGGCCGGCATCTGCACCGTGGCGAGCAGCGCGTCGAGCCCATTCACCGCGGAGCCGCCGAGCGGCACGCCGATCACCGGGAGCGGCGTGTGGGCCGCCAGGATGCCCGCCAGGTGGGCCGCCCCGCCCGCCCCGGCGATGATCACGCGGACGCCGCGGCCCTCGGCCTCGCGGGCGTACGTTGCGGCGCGATCGGGAGAGCGGTGCGCCGACGCCACCGTGATCTCAAAGGGGACGCCGAACTCGCCGAGCACGCGCCCGGCCTCCTGCATCACCGGCAGATCGGAATCGCTGCCCATCAGGATGAGCACACGGGGCCCCCCGTCTGGCGCGGGACCTCCGGCCGCTGCGCGGCCTCCTGCGGCGGACGTCATGCCTGTGTCACCTCGCGATGTGCGCCGGCGGCACAAGCGATGTCGCGCCGGAGCGTCTTGCCTTCGAACGAGATGAGATCAGCCGCGCGGTATGCGCGATCGCGCGCCTCCCCGAGCGTCGAGCCCAGGCCGACCACGGTGAGCACGCGGCCGCCCGAGGCCACAAGCCGGCCGTCGCGCAGGGCGGTGCCGGCATGGAACACGAGCACGCCGGGGAGCGCCCGCGCCGCGGGGATGCCGTCGATGGGCATCCCGCCTTCGGGGCGGTCGGGATAGCCGCCCGCGCAGAGCGCCACCCCCACCGCGTATCCCTCGTGCCAGCGCGGACGCCACCGGTCGACGCGCCCGGCCAGGACGGCGTCCGCCGCGTCGCGGAGTCCCGACGCGAGCAGCGGCATCAGGAGCTGGGCTTCAGGGTCGCCGAACCGTGCGTTGAACTCGAGCACGCGCGGCCCGTCCCCGGTAAGCATCAGCCCGGCGTACAGCACCCCGCGATAGGGACGCCCTTCCTGCGCCATGGCCCAGATCGCCGGTTCGAGGATTTCGTCGGTGATCCGGCCGAGCAGCGCGTCGTCGACCGACGGCGCCGGGGCGTACCCGCCCATCCCGCCGGTGTTGGGACCGCGATCGCCGTCGAACAACCGCTTGTGATCGCGCGCCGGCAGCAGCGGGACGATGTGCACTCCGTCGCTCAGGCCAAAGATGCTGACCTCGTCGCCCTCGAGCCACTCTTCGACCACCACACGGGCGCCGGCCTCGCCGAACCGGCCGCCGCGCATCATGTCCTCAACGGCCGCGACGGCCTCGTCCGCGGAGCGCGCCATCACGACCCCCTTGCCCGCGGCGAGCCCGTCGGCCTTGACCACCAGCGGACGGCCGGCGCTGCGGACATAGTCACGCGCCGCCGACGGGTCATCGAAGGTGCGCGCCCGCGCCGTCGGGATTTCGTAGCGGCGGCACAATGTTTTCATGAAGCTCTTGCTGGACTCGATCGCGGCGGCCGCCCGCGTCGGGCCGAACGCCCGAAGCCCGCGCGTGGCGAACGCGTCCACGAGTCCGGCGGCCAGCGGCGCCTCGGGGCCGACGATGGTGATATCGACGCCGTGTCGGACGGCCTCGCCGGCGAGCGCGTCAAAATCAAGGGGGGCGCACGGAAGACACGTTGCGACGGACGCGATGCCGGGATTTCCCGGAGCGCAATAGGGTATGGTCGTCCGGTCTTCTTGCGCGAGGGCCCACGCCAACGCGTGCTCCCTGCCACCCGACCCGACAACCAGGACGGCCATTCCGGCGCTCCACGTCGCGCATCACGGCGCGGCGAGTTGGAATGTTCGGATTCCGCGGTCACTGCTACGAAGAAAACGGCGAATGATTTCATCGATACTGTATCACGCCCGGAAGAATCTGCCAAGTGCCACGTGAATGTTCGTGTTTTCGCCGACTCCCGGGCGCACCAGCCAAGGGAAGACGCTAAGGAAACACGTAGTGTGGAGCCGAAAGTAGAGCCGAAAGGTGTTCGATGCCGATGGCGGAGGGTTCGTGACGAAGGCGGTCATCACCGGAATCGGGGCGCTCACCCCGGTCGGTCTCTCGGCGCCCGAAACGTGGGCCGGCCTCCTGGCCGGCCGGAGCGGCGTCGGACCGGTGACGCGGTTCGACGCGTCGAACTACCCGGTCCGGATTGCGGCGGAAGTGTCGGGCTTCGACCCCCTCGCCGTCATGAGCCGCAAGCAGGCCCGGCGCACCGCCCGCTTTGCGCAGCTGGCGATCGGCGCCGCGCAGGAAGCGCTGCTCGACGCCCGCCTCGACGTCGGCCCCGACAACCGCGACCGCGTCGGCGTGACGATCGCGACCGCGCTCGGCGGCATCGAGATGGTCGATCGCGAAGCGCCGCATCTCTACGGCGGCCGCCCGGATCGCGTGACGCCGTTTCTACTGCCGATGCTGATCGGCAACATGGCGGCGTCGGCCGTGACGATCCGCTTCGGCACGCGCGGGCCGTCCAACGCGTCGGTCGGCGCCTGCGCGGCGGGCACGATCGCGCTCATGGAGGCGCGCCGGTGGATCCTGGCCGGGGACGCCGACTGCGTCCTCGCCGGCGGCACCGAAGCGGCCCTCACCCCCGCGGTCTGGACCGCCCTCTGCTCGCTCGGCGCCCTCAGCCGGCGCAACGAGGCGCCCGCGCAGGCCAGCCGCCCGTTCGACCGGGACCGCGACGGGTTCGTCTTCGGCGAAGGCGCGGTCGTGTTCGCCGTCGAGCGCGAGGACCTGGCGCGCGCGCGCGAGGCGCGTATCTATGCCGAGCTCGCCGGCGCGGCGCTCACGAGCGACGCGTATCACGAAACGGCGCCGCACCCCGACGGAATCGCGGCGGCCCGCGCCATCACGGGGAGCCTTCGGACGGCGGACGCCCGGCCGGACGACGTCGACCTCGTCGTGGCGCACGGGACCGGCACACCGCTCAACGACGTCGCGGAGACCGGCGCCATCAAGGCGGCGCTCGGCGACCGCGCCCGCGCGATTCCCGTCACTGCGCCGAAGAGCATGGTGGGCCACCTCATCGGGGCGGCGGGCGCGCTCGCGGCGATGGTCGGCGTGCTGGCGATCCGGGACGGCATCATCCCGCCCACGATCAATCTCGACCATCCCGATCCGGCGTGTGACCTCGATTATGTGCCGCGCGAGGCACGCCCCGCGACCATCCGGCTCGCCCTCGCCAACGCCTTCGGTTTCGGCGGGCAGAACTGCGTGGTCGCCGTCCGCGCGACGGCCCGGGCCCGCGAACGGGCCGCGCCTCCCCGCGGGGAAGACCGGTAGGGCGGGCGCAGAGGGGGGACGGCGGTGTTCACGGGAGCGTTCACAGGGAAGGTCGCGCTCGTCACCGGGGCCGGACGCGGCATCGGCCGCGCGACCGCGCGGCTCTTCGCGGACGCCGGCGCGGACATCGTCGTGCACTACAACCGCAGCCGCGAGGCCGCGGAGGAGGTCGCGGCCGGGATCGCCGCGCGCGGCCGCCGCGCCGCGGCGATCCCGGCCGATCTCGAGAAGCCCGAGGACATCACCCGCCTCTTCGACGAGACGGCCGAGCGGTTCGGCGCGCTCGATGCGTTCGTCGCCAACCACGCCGCCACCGCGTTCAAATCGACCCTGGAGACGAAGCCGCACCATCTGCAGCGGACCTTCGACCTGATCGTGCGCTCGCTCGCCCTGTGCGCGCAGCGCGCGGTCCCGCTGATGGCGGGCCGGGCGGGCGCGATCGTCACGATCGGCGGGCAGGGGACGGTCGAGTGCCTGCCCAACTATGCGATCCTGGCGTCGGCGAAGAGCGCGATGGAGACGTGGACGCGGTACCTCGCGTACGAGCTGGCCGGCCGGGGGATCACGGCCAACTGCGTGAGCCCCGGGGTGATCGCCACGGATTCCGCGCGATTCTACGGCGGGGACCGCTACGCCGAGTTCGATCGCCTGGTCTCGGACTACACGCCGGCGGGCCGGATGGGCGCGCCGGAGGACGTCGCGGCGGCCGTCGTGTTCCTGTGCAGCCCCGCGGCGCGGTTCATCACCGGACAGACCGTGGTCGTCGACGGCGGCCTCGGCCTCGTCGCCGCGCCGTTCGAGCAGTTCCGGAGGCGGCAGCGCGGCGAAGGTCGTTCCGACTAGGAGGCACGGCCATGAGCAAAGTTCTCACCAGCGACGACGTCGTGGCCCGGATCCCCGACGGCGCGCTCATCGCGATCGGCGGCTCCTCCCTGTCCCGCAAACCGATGGCGCTGGTCCGCGCGCTGGCGCGCAGCGACCGCCGTGATCTGCGCCTCATCGTGAACGTCGGCGGGCCCGAGGTGGACCTCCTGATCGGCACCGGCAAGGTCGCGCAGGTCATCTACGCCTTCGTCGGATTCGAAGTGATGGGCCTCGCCCCGCACTTCCGCCGCGCCCGCCAGGACGGATCCGTCCGCTTCCAGGAATGGTCCGAGTTCACGATCATGGCGGGCCTCGACGCGACGATCAAGCGACTGCCGTTCCTGCCGACCCGCTCCGGGCTGGCCACCGATCTGCTCCGGGTCAACCCGGCGTTCAAGATGTTTCAGGACCCGTTCGGCGGCGAGACGCTCGTCGCGGTCCCGGCGCTGCGCCCCGACGTCGCGCTGCTGCACGTGAACCTGGCCGACCCGCAGGGCAACGGCGTCGTGCTGGGCGACGGGCACATGGACGCACTGTGCGCCAAGGCCGCCGCGCAGACGTTTCTCTCGGCAGAGCAGATCCTGCTCCCCGAACGCCTGCAGACATACGGCCGCGACGTCCACATCTTTCGCACGGTCGTGACCGGCGTCGTGGAGGCGCGGTGGGGCGCCCACTTCACCGGATGCGCGCCGGAGTACCGGGCGGACCTCAACCACGTCCGCGAATACCTGACCGCGGCGCGCGACCGGTCGTCCTGGCACGAGTACCTCGAGAAGTACGTGTACGTCGACGACCGGGAGTACGCCCGGCGGCTCGGCGGCGAACACACCCTCGGCGAGCGGCTGCGCGTGTAGGACGCGTTCAAACGAGCGGAACAGATCGCGCAGTTGACGCCTACGGCGTGAGCCAGTACGTCCCGGCGGCAGTGGATCGTCAGACGCAGCCGTCCGACGCATTCAGATGGGGAGGACCGCGATGCCCGACTACACGATCGATGAACTGATCATCACGTGCATGGGCCGGGAGCTCCGCGGCGAGGTGCTCGTGAGCTCGGTCACGGCGTTCGGCGCCCTCGCCGCGCACCTGGCGCGGAGCACGCACTCGCCGGAGCTCGCGGTGCTCGCGACCCCGGAATCGGGCATGGACGTGGCGGCCCTTCCCACCCTGACCCTCGGGCAGTTCCTGACGGACAATCAGCGGGCGATCCCGTTGACGATGGAGGACATCTTCGACGCGATCTTCTCCGACCGGTTCCGCATCTGGATCAACCCCGCGCAGATCGACGAGCAGGGCAGCGTGAACATCTCCGTCATCGGCGCCTGGGAGAAGCCGAAGGTCGCGCTCGTCGGCTCGCGCGGGATTCCGGAGGACACGAGCCATCTCTCGCAGGGCCTCTACTACCTGACGCAGCACACGCCGCGGGCGGTCGTGGCCAAGGTGGACTTCGTCAGCGGCGCCGGGTACACGGAGGAACGCCGGAAGTACCTCGGCCACTACGGCGCGCCGACGCGGCTGGTGACCGATCTCGGCGTGTTCGGCTTCGACCCGGCGGCGGGGCGGCTCGTCCCGCGAACCCTGCACCCCGGGGTGCCGCCGGAGCAGGTCCAGGAGCGGACCGGCTTTCACCTCGAGATTCCCTCCGGGATCGGCACGACACCGCCGCCGACCGAGGAGGAGATCCGGATCATCCGTGCCGCCGATCCGCTCGAGGTCCGCAAGCTCGAGCTGCTGGCCGGCCCCGAGTCGGCGGAAAAATTCGCGACGATCTACGAGCGGGAGCGCCAGGCGCTGCACGCGGCGTGGCCGCGCCGGCGCCACTAGCCCCCGATGCCGGGAGCGTCTGGCGGGCCGCCGGCTCACCCCAAGAATTCGCTGTCGTGATGCGAATGCTTGGGGGCCCCGAGCCCCCCGGGTGAACAGGGTTCTTTCCGGCCGCCGCGCCGCCGTCACCGGCGGGGGGCGGGGCATCGGCCGCGCGACGGCGCTGCGCCTCGGCCAACTCGGCGCGGACGTCGCGGTGATCGCCCGCACGAGCCCCCAACTCCACGCGGTCGCGGGCGAAATCGAGCGCCACGGTGTCCACGCACTCGCCGTCGCGGCCGACCTGGCGACCTACTCCGCCTGCCGCCGGGCGATCGACGCGGTGTGCCGGACGCTCGGCGGCATCGACATCCTCGTCAACAACGCGGGGTGGACCCTCACGTCGCCGTTTCTCGAAGAGGCGGAGGAGTATTGGCGGCGCGTCGTCGACAGCAATCTGTGGAGCACGATCTTCTGCTCCCGCGTCGCGCTGGAGTGGATGACCGAGCACGGCGGCGGCGTCATCGTCAACGTCGCGAGCGACGCCGGGCGGGTCGGGACCTCGGGCGAAACCGTCTACGCGGCCGCCAAGGGCGGGGTCATCGCGTTTACCCGCTCGCTGGCCCGCGAAGTCGCGTCCCGCGGCATCCGCGTGAACTGCGTGTGTCCCGGACCGACGGAGACCGAGGTGCTCGCCGAGAATCGCGGCGATCCCGGCCAGGCCGGCCGGATCGAGCGGATGATCCGTCTGATCCCGATGCGCCGGACCGGCCAGCCGGACGAAATCGCCGACGCGATCGCGTTCTTCTGCGGCGACGCGTCCCGGTATGTCACCGGGCAGGTGCTGAGCGTCTCCGGCGGGTTGACCATGGTGTGAGGAAAGATCCCGTGGTGACGGACCCTGACGGGACGGCGCTGCGCATCGCCGTCGACTGCATGGGCGGGGACCACGCGCCGGCCGAGACTGTCGCCGGAGCGCTGCTCGCGGCGCGCGCGCTCGCACTCCACGTGCTCCTCGTCGGCGTGCCCGAGACGCTCCGCCCCCTCCTCCCGTCCGGCGCGGAAGCCCCGGACGGACCCGGCACGGTCGAAGTCGTGCCGAGCGGTCCCGCCGTCCCGGAGGGCGCCCCGCCGTTGTCCTCGCTGCGGGCGCGGCCGGACGCGTCGATGACGATCACGATGCGGCAGGTCCGCCTGGGCCGGGCCGACGCGGCCGTCAGCGCGGCCAGCACCGGTCCGACCCTCCTGGCCGCGGTCCGCGAGTTGGGGATGCTGGAGGGCGTTCGCCGGGCGTGCGTCGGCCGCTCCATCGTCGGTCTGCACCCGGAGACGTTCCTCATCGATCTCGGCCCGACGCTGGACTGCGAGCCGCAGCACCTCCTCGAGTTCGCGGTGATCGGCAGCACGTACATGCGGGTCTTCGGGCGGATCCCCGAGCCCACCGTCGCGCTGCTCAGCAACGGCCGCGAGGCCGGAAAGGGCAACCGCGTCGTGAAGCAGGCCGCGCGGTTGCTCGGGCGGAGCGGCCTGAACTTCGTGGGACTCGTCGAGGGGCACCAGTTCGTGGCCGGCGCGGCGAACGTCGTCGTCTGCGACGGCTTCGTCGGCAACGCCGTGCTGAAGAGCATCGAAGGCCTGGGCCGGGAGATCGCCGGATGGCTCACGCGCGAACTGGCCGGCGACCTTCCGGCCGCGCGCCTGGCGGCGGTGACGGGCCGCCTGATCGAGTGGACGAACCCGATCGAGCTGCACGGCAGCCTACCGCTCCTCGGCGTGCGCGGCAACGTCGTCATGGCGCACGGCGCGTCGGACCGTCGCGCGATTCACGCGGCGATCGGCCAGGCGGTCCAGGCGGTGCGCGCGCGCTTCGTCGACACGCTGCGGACGGCGCTCGCAGAGACCCGCGCCCGCCTCAGCGGCCCGGTCGCGTCGTCACCCCCTGGCTGATCGATCCGCGGCGTCCGCGAGGCACAAGAGGCGACCCCGGATCGTCGGTCGCGTCGTCACCCCCCGGGCTAATCGTCCCGTCGGTCTTCGGCACGCCCGCGCAGGCTACCGCGCCGTAGAAACCGGCGGCGCGTGGGCCGGCCCCAGGGCATCGCCGGCGACCGGCCCCGCTCCGACCTTTCCAAAGCGTCGCATCAGATAGTCGAATAGGCCGTAGAGCACCCACGCGTGCAACACGCCTCCCAGCAGTAACGCGAGGCTCGATTCTTGATCGGCCGCGGCGGACACTACCGCCATGCCGATCACGACGTTGCCCGGGGCGGGACTCTCGCCGATCCACCCGTACCAAATCACCCGGAGCACCGCGCCGACCACGACGGCCGAGAGGAGCACGCCGGGCCATCCGTCGTTGAGCCAGCCCTCGGTGATGATCGGCAGATTCACGCTGTGCACGGTGTCCGCAGGGTCCAGGAATCCGTACCGGTGCCCGTAAAACTGGCCGCCCCCGTCGTTGGGCGCTTTCCCGGCCCACAGGGCCCGCGGGACGAGCAGCCCCGCGATCGGTGCGTAGGTGACGCCATGCGCATAGGGTACGCGCGAGGGCGTCGTCGCCACCACGTACGCGAAGTCGCCCAGATGATTGAGACGGTTCACCGTCCGCGCGGCCATGTATTCGACGACGCCCCACGAACCCGGCAACCGGGGCCACCACAATCCGAACGTTTCCGGCGGGTGCGTGGCGACTTGAGACGAATAAGCGCGCAGAGCGGTGGAGTAGCCTTCCCGTGACGCCGGTGTACCCGCGGGCGGCTTCGCCGGGGCGCCGCCCGCCCCGCCTGTGACCACACACGCGCGTACGGCGAACGCATCCCCGCGGTACATGATCGCTCTCAGAACCTCCTTGAGCGGCAGCGCCACCAGGATGAGACAGCACAGCACGGCGAGCGCACCCAGCTGCGTGCGCGCCGGCAGGCCCATCGCGTTGAATCCGTAGAGCAGGGCGATCACGGCAAACGCCGCCGGGCCGACCGCGGCGAGTCCGAGCGGCAGCAGCACCTTCACCGTGAAGTCGAGCCCGATCAGACCCCAGATCAGCCACGGACGGAACGGCCAACCCTGCCCGGCCCACCCGCGCAGCAGATATGCGCCGAGGACGATCGCCGCGACCGGCGCAAAGGCGAGCCAGTGCACCAGCTCCGCCACCGGTCTCGGAATGGCGCAGAACGAGGTCGCCAGCGTCGCCGCGCTCCCCGCGAGCGAACCTCCGGCGAACGCCGCGGCGAGAGCTCCGGGACTCCACGACCGCGCCGGCGCCCGCGCCGTCGCCGGCCACAGCACGACGCCGATCGCGACGGCGAACCACGCGCCGCAGGCCAGCAGCGCGGTCAACACAGCGCCGGTCGGCACGAACACGAGGCGGTCGTACAGGTACAGGCGCAGGGGGAGCTTGTACACCGCGAGCGGCAGAAAGAAGAGGGCGGCGGCCGGAGCGAACGTGAACACGACGAGCGCGAGCCGGCGCGGGGTGCGACCCCACCTGCTCCCCTCCGTCCACATCGGGCGCACGCCCCACCCCTCTCGTCGGCCCGCGAAATCCGCCGGCGCAAAAGCACAGGGGGAGGCCGGTGCTGCCTCCCCCTTTGAGTTCACGGGCCGGCGCGCCAGCGCGCCGGCGCCACGCGGTCCGCCGCTACATCGGCGGGGTCGGCGGCATCGCCGGCTCCTTCTCTTCCTCCGGCTTCTCCACCACCAGCACCTCGGTCGTGAGCACCATCGAGCCGACGCTCGCGGCGTTCTGCAGCGCCGACCGCGTCACCTTGCACGGGTCCACGATCCCGGCCTTGTACATGTCGGTGTACTCGCCGCTCAGGACGTTGAACCCGAAGCCCGGCTTCTGGCCCTTCACCTTCTCCACGATGATCGAGCCCTCGTGACCGGCGTTGCGCGCCAGCTGCCGCAGCGGCTCTTCGAGCGCCCGGCGCACGATGCCGAATCCGATCGACTCATCGCCGTCCCGCTCCTGCTTCTCCAGCGCCGGGAGCGTGCTGATGAGCGCGGTGCCGCCGCCCGGGACGATGCCTTCCTCGACCGCTGCGCGGGCCGTCGACAGCGCGTCTTCCACGCGATGCTTCTTCTCCTTGAGCTCGGTCTCACTAGCCGCGCCGACCTTGATCACGCCTACGCCGCCCACCATCTTGCCGAGCCGCTCCTGGAGCTTCTCGCGATCGTAGTCGCTCTCGGTCTCCTCGATCTGCCGGCGAAGCTCTCCGATGCGCTTCTGGATGTCCGCCTGCTTGCCGGCGCCGCCGACGACGATCGTTTCCTCCTTGCCGATCTTCACCTGGCGCGCCCGCCCGAGCTGCTGGACCTCGACCGACTCCAGCTTCAGGCCGAGCTCTTCGGTGACGACCTGGCCGCCGGTCAGGATCGCGATGTCCTGCAGCATCGCCTTCCGCCGGTCGCCGAACGCGGGAGCCTTCACGGCGACGGCCTGGAGCGTCCCGCGCAGCTTGTTCACGACCAGCGTCGCGAGCGCTTCGCCCTCGACGTCCTCCGCGATGACGACAAGCGGCCGGTTGATCTGGACGATCCGCTCGAGCACGGGCAGGAGGTCTTTTACGGCGCTGATCTTCTTGTCGGTGATGAGAATGTACGGATCCTCGAGGATGGCTTCCATCTTCTCCGCGTCAGTCACCATGTACGGCGAGATGTAGCCCTTGTCGAACTGCATGCCCTCGACCGTCTCCACGGTCGTCTCGATGCCCTTGGACTCTTCGACCGTGATCACGCCGTCCTTGCCGACCTTTTCCATCGCGTCGGCGATCAGCTGCCCGATCGTCTCGTCGTGCGCCGAGATGCTCGCGACCTGCGCGATCGCGCCCTTGGTTTCCACGGGCTTGGCGATCCGCTTCAACTCCGCGACCGCCGCGTCCACGGCCCGATCGATGCCGCGCTTGAGAGCCATCGGGTTCGCGCCCGCGGCGACGTTCCTGAGGCCTTCGCGCACGATCGCCTGCGCGAGCACCGTCGCGGTGGTCGTGCCGTCGCCCGCCACGTCGTTGGTCTTGGTGGCGACTTCGCGGACCAACTGCGCGCCGGCGTTCTCGAACGGATCCTGGAGCTCGATCTCCTTCGCCACGGTCACGCCGTCATGCGTGATCGTCGGCGAGCCGTACTTCTTTTCCAGCACCACGTTGCGGCCTTTCGGGCCGAGGGTGATCTTGACGACGTCCGCGAGCCGGTTCACCCCGCGCTCGAGCGCCCGTCGCGCTTCCTCGTTGTACAGCAGCATCTTCGATGGCATGGGCTCCCCCTTCGCGCGCCGTTACGCGCGCGCCTTGGCCTTTTCCTTGGTCACGATCGCGAGCACGTCGCTCTCACGGAGGATCAGGTACTCCTCGTCGTCCAGCTTGAACTCCGTGCCCGAGTACTTCTGGAACACCACGCGATCGCCGACCTTGACCTCCATCGGGATGCGGTCGCCCTTCTCGTTGCGCGCGCCCGGTCCAACGGCCGCCACCTCGGCCTCCTGCGGCTTCTCCTTCGCAGTGTCGGGCAGAACGATACCGCCCTTCGTGCGCTCGAGCTCCTCGACAACCTTGACGACAATGCGATCCCCAAGCGGCTTCAGGTTCATTGGCTCCCTCCCTGCGAGATTCTGGACTTAGCACTCCATTCGGCCGAGTGCTAACCACCACCGTCAACTATAGGGGAACTCGGCAGCAGGCGGTAATCTCGAATCTACCGGAAAAGTGGTGATTATGTTATCAATGCTCTTCGGATCGCGCTATATCGCCACATTGCTTCATTTTCCGTGCCATGCCGCCATACTATCCCCCGTTCCGCGGAACGCCGACCTGGGTCTCGGGTATCGGGGCGGTAATGTCCATGTCGGCATACGCTCCGAGACGCAGGCTCGAACACTCGCCCCGGCTCAGGTGATCGGCCCCGGCCGCCGCGATCATCGCGGCGTTGTCGGTGCACAGCGCGAGCGGCGGGACGTGGAGCGGAATGCCGGCCCGGCCGGCCGCCTCCGCCATTCGCGACCGCAGCAGGGCGTTGGCGGCCACGCCGCCGGTGACGATGATCGTGCGCGCGCCCCGGGTACGGGCGGCGCGCATCGTCTTGTCGACGAGCACTCGCGTGACCGCGTCCTGGAAGGCCGCCGCGATGTCGGCGGGCGACCCGGCGGAGCGCCCCGCCGCCCGCAGCACCGCAGTCTTGAGGCCGCTGAAGGAGAAGTCGAAGCTTGCCTCATCGGGAAATGGGAGCGGCAGCGCGACGGCGTCGGTCCGGCCTGCGCCCCGGCTCGCGCGGGGCAGGCGCGCGGCCTGCTCGATCGCAGGGCCCCCCGGATAGGCGAACCCGAGCGCGCGGGCCGCCTTGTCGAAGGCCTCTCCCGCCGCATCGTCCCGGGTACGGCCCAGCATTTCGTAGGCGCCGCGACCGTGCATGACGAGCAGGTCCGTGTGCGCCCCGGAGACGATGAGGACGACGGCCGGCAGCACGATATCCGGGTGATCGAGGAACGCCGCGTAGATGTGCCCTTCGACGTGGTTCACGCCGATCAGCGGGAGGGCAAGCGCCAGCGACAGGCTCTTGGCCGCCGCGACGCCCACCGTGAGGGCTCCGACGAGGCCCGGACCGCACGTCACCGCGATCGCGTCCAGTTCCTGGAGGGACGTCGCCGCGCGGTCGAGCGCCTCGTCGATCACCGGCCCCAGCCGCTCGAGGTGCCGGCGCGAGGCGAGTTCGGGGACGACGCCCCCGTAGCGGGCGTGCAGGTCCACCTGGGACGCCACGACGCTCGAGCGCACCCTGACCAGGGGCCAGTCAAGCACGGCCGCGGCGGTTTCGTCGCAGGAGGTCTCGATGCCGAGGATGCGCACGAAGGAGCTACGCGCCGGGATTCGTCCCACCCGTGGCCGCGTCGAGGAGGCCCCGGTTGCGCGTGAAGCGCTCCTGGAATGCCGGCTCGTACACGTTGCCGGTCCACATGACGATGGCGTCCTCGCGGTTGTCGCTGTAGTAGCCTTTGCGGACGCCGATCTCCTTGAAGCCGTATTTCCGGTACAGCGCCTGCGCGTTGCCGTTGGTGCGGCGGACCTCGAGCGTGATCCACCGCGCCCCCCGGCGCATCGCCTCGGCGATGAGGGCGACCAGCAGCCGCTCGCCGATCCGGTTCCGCCGGCTCTCCGGGGCCACCGCGATCGTCGTCACGTGCGCCTCGTCGAGGATGATCCACATTCCCGTGTAGCCGACGACGGCGTCGGCGCCGCGGGCGACCAGGTAGCAGGCCAGACGGTTGTCGCGCAACTCCCGAAGATACGCGTCGCGCGGCCACGGCGACGGGAACGACGCCTGCTCGATCTCCAGCACGCGGGGAATGTCTTCCTCGCGCATCGGGCCGATGGAGAGCCGCTCGTTCGCGATGACCATGGTCATCCCCCGCTTCCCGGCCGCGGAGATGTTTCCTGCCACAACCGCGCCACCGGACGCCGTCCGTACGCCGGCAGCAACCGGGCCGCCTCGTCCCGAACACCGCGAAGCAGGCGCGGCCGCGCGAGAAGCCCCGCGGTCTCGGCGCGCGGATGCGCGTCGGGCCGCTCGATGACCTGCCGGACGCCGGCCGCCCCGAGGAGCGCCGCGAGTTGCTCCCGGTACCGCGCGAGACCGGCCCCGGCCACGACGAGTCCGTCAGGCACCGCGCCTTCCGCCTGGAGTGTCCCCCGTATCTCGGCCACCACCACGTCGGGGACGGCGACGACGGCGGGCAGCAGGCACACCGGCTCGAACGGCGGAGCGCAGCGGTAGAGCGCGGCCGCCACCTCGCCCCGGTGCGCGTCGAGGACCGGGACGACGAGCCCGCCCGCGGCGGCCGAGCACGCCAGCGTCTCCAGGGTGTCCACGCCGAGGAGCGGGGTGTGGCGCGCACGGGCCCAGGCCGCGGCCGTCGCGATCCCGATTCGCAGGCCGGTGAAGCCGCCCGGTCCTCGACCGGACGCGACCGCGTCCACCGCCTCGGGGCCCCACCCCAGATCCCGCAGCATGCCGTCGATCGCGGCCGCCACCCACTCGAGATGCCGCATCGGGGCCCGCAGCGTACGCGAGGCCGCGACGCCGGCGGCATCCACGAGCGCGACGCTCGCCACGGGGGTCGCGGTCTCTATTGCGAGGACACGCACCCGCGCAGCCCGTCCACGATCCGACGTGACCGATCGCCGCGGGCCGTGACGCGCGCGGCCCGCGCGTTCTCGCCCTCCCCATAGGACATCTCCACGGACACATGGTCGGGCGGCAGGAACCCTTCGGACCCGGGCCACTCGACCGCGGTGACGCCGTCGCCCTCCAGGATCTCCTCGAGGCCGAGCGCGTCGACTTCGGCGGGACCGATCCGGTACAGGTCGACGTGATGAAGGGGCAGCGGGCCCGGGTACTCGTGAACGAGCATGAACGTCGGGCTGCGGACGTACCCGCCGGCGCCGAGCCCCCGGGCGAGCCCCTGCACGAAGCACGTCTTTCCGGAGCCGAGCGGTCCGGTGAGTGCCACCACCGCCCCGCGCGCGTCGCATTCGCGAAGCACGCGGCCGAGCGCCTCACCGAGCGCCCGCGTCTTCTCCGGACTCCCCGTCTGAATGACCAGCGCGCCGGGGCCGCACGCGCCGGGGGTCGAGCTAGCCAGCGCCGGCGGGGCCGCCGTCGCCGCCGCCGCGCTTGAGAAACGGCGTGAGGAGATCGATCGGCACCGGAAAGATCGTCGTCGAGTTCTGCTCCGAGGCGACCTCGGTCAGCGCCTGCAGGTACCGCAGCTGAAGGGCGATCGGCTGCTTGGAGATCTTGGCCGCCGCCTCCACGAGTTTTTCCGCCGCCTGAAATTCGCCTTCGGCGTTGATGACCTTGGCTCGCCGCTCGCGCTCGACCTCGGCCTGCCGCGCCATCGCGCGCTTCATGCTCTCCGGCAGGACGACGTCCCGCACCTCGACGAGCGTGACCTTGATGCCCCACGGCTCGGTGGTTTCGTCGATCACACGCTGAAGCTGCTGGTTGATCTTGTCGCGCTGGGCGAGGAGGTCGTCGAGCTCGTGCTGTCCGAGCGTGCTGCGCAACGTCGTCTGGGCGACGAGATACGTCGCGCGGCTGAAGTTCTCGACCTTGACGATCGCGTCCTCGGGGTTGACGATCCGAAAGTACACCACCGCGTCGACCGTCACCGGCACGTTGTCGCGCGTCATCATCTCCTGCCGCGGGATGTCCAGCGTGACCACCCGCAGGTCGATCTTGATCATGCGGTCGACCACGGGGATAAGGATGATGACCCCCGGGCCGCGCGCCCCGACGAGGCGGCCGAGGCGGAACACCACGCCCCGCTCGTATTCACGCGCGATCTTGATGGTCGAACCGAGCAGCGACAAGGCGACGAGGATCACAGCCACGAGCAGCGGCGCGATGTACGATATCATTTCCTCTCCTCCTTGCGCACGACGAGGTGCAGCCCACGGACCTGGACGACCCGGACGCGCTGGCCGGCCGGGATCGTCCCGTCCTCCGACTCCGCGCTCCACAACTCGCCCTCGACGAACACCGTGCCCGACGGTCCGAGGTCGCTGCGCGCCACCCCGGTGGCGCCGAGCAACGCTTCGCGGCCGGTGTGCACCTTTTGCGCCTGAGCCCGGATCCCGGCGCCCACGGCGAACGCGAAGAACGCCGCCGTCAGGCCCGCCATCGTCAAAATGAGCGTGATCGAAATCCGGAGAAACGGCGCCTGCCGCTCGGTGAGCAGCAACGCCCCGAGGATGAACGCGGCGAGGCCGCCTGCGGTGAGGATGCCGTGGCTCGGCACCTTGAGGTCCGCGATGAAAAGGATGAGCGCGAATCCGATGAGGAGCAGGCCCGCGAGGTTCACTTCGATGACAGCAAAGGAGGCCAGCGCGAGGATCAGGGCGAGGCCGCCGATCACGCCCGGAAAGACCGAACCGGGGTTGCTGAGCTCGAAAATGATGCCGTAGATCGCCATCGTCATGAGGATGAAGCCGATGTTCGGGTCGCCGAGCAGCAGCAGGAGCCGCTCGGTGACGTCCATCGGAATGCCGACGAGCCGCGCGTTCCGGGTGTGGAGAACCCGCGCGCCGGCCGGCAGCTGCACCCGGCGGCCGTCGACCGCGGCCAGCAGCGCCTCCGGATCGGCGGCGACGAGGTCGATCACGTGGAGGCGCAGCGCGTCCTGGTCGGTGATCGAGACGCTCTCGCGGACCGCACGCTCCGCCCAGTCGGGGTTCCGGCCGCGGCGCGCCGCGAACCCCCGGATCTCGGCCACCGCGTCGTTGGTGACCTTGGCGATCATCGTCTTGTCCTCGGGGCTGTTGCCCGGTGCCACGTTCACGGGATGCGCGGCCCCGAGGTGCGTCGTTGGCGCCATCGTCGCGATGTCCGCGGCGTAGGTCACAAACACGCCCGCCGACGCCGCGCGGGCGCCGCTCGGCCACACGTAGACGATCGTCGGCGTGGACGAGGCCAATAGGGCCTTCGCGATCTGGTCCATGGAGGTCAGGAGACCGCCGGGGGTGTCGAGCTCGATGATCAGCGCCTCCGCGCCGTCGGCGGAGGCCTGCCGAAGGCCGCGGAGCACGTAGCGGGCGGTCGCCGGACCGATAATACCGTCGAGCTGCACCACGTCGACCTGAGGCGTGCCTTGACCCGGCGCCGGCGCGCCGAACGCGGGCATCCCGGCCACGACGGTCCCGCCGGCCGCTGCGGCGGCCAGCAGCACGGCGAGGAGCAGGCGGGCGCTGATTGAAACGGCGGGGCTCCGCCGGCCGCATGCCATGGCGTGCTGTTCTACGCTTGCCGAGAGGGTCCTGTGCCCTCCTACACGACCGACCGCGCCAGGACGAGGCAGGCGACCGTGACCGAGAAGGCCTGCTCCGCGTCCTTGGCCTTGAAGGCCGTGGCCCGGGGACTCACCCGGGTCATGCCCGGGATCAGCATGCAGCGATCGGCCATCGAAGTGTAGAGCCAGTCGATCTCCAGCGCGACCGGCTTCGGGACCGCGAACGGCTTGAGATCGCGCGCCCGTTTGAGCGCCCGCGCGGCGCCGTCCTTGATCCGGCGGCGGGCTTCCACGGGCTGGTACGAACGCGCGGCGAGCCGGCCGATCGCCTCCTTCACCGCGACGGCCTCGACCTGGGGAACGAGCTTCCGGAGCTGCGCCACCGCCGTCGCGTCTCCGGTGACGAGCGCGACGGGGACCTTGAACTGGCCCGCGAGCGCGGCGTTCAGCCCGGCCTCGCCGACGACGAGGTTGCCGAGTTTGATCTGGCGGACGGATCCGCTGCTGTAGCTGTGATCCAGGACCGCGTCCTGCGTGCCGGCCGCGGCATGGTACCCGGTGAAGAACACGGCGTCGAACGACGCATCGATGCCCTGCATCATGCTGTAGGGTTTGGGACTGCCGCTGATGAGCTGGGCCTGGGGATGGAGTTCCTCGATCAGCAGGTTGCGCATCGTCGCGTGCGAGTCGTTGACCACGATTTCCTTGGCGCCGGCTTCGAGGGCGCCGAGAATCGCGGCGTTGACCTCTTCGGTCATGAGCCGGCGAAACCGCGCGTAATCGGGCCGGCCCGCCAGCACCTGGTCCCAATCGGTGACGCCGGCGGTCCCCTCCATGTCCGCGGAGATGAAGATCTTCATGCGCTCCCCCCTTGGGCCGGTTGCCGCGATGTGCCGTGCAGAGACACTTCCTCGAGATGGACCAGCGACCGGATCGCGCCCACGACCTGCCCGCGCGTATTGCGCACGTCGGGCCGGGCGTGCGCGGCGAGGGCCGCGACCTCCGCCGGACCGGCGACGCCGAGCTGCCGCAGCACGTCCACCAGCACCGGCCCCATCGCACGCGCGTTGCCGTCGTCGATCTTCACGGCGATGCCGAGCCCCTGGCTGCGGAGCGCGATCCCGAACCCGCCCTCCGCGCCGCCTTTGCAGAACAGCCGGCTGCCGAGCACTTCCATCAGGGACGTCGCGAGCCGTCCCGTGCCCGAGACCATGACCGGGTGCGCGGCCATCGCGTCGCCGATGCGGCGGACCGCGACGGCGCGCGGAGCCGCCAGATCGCCCGGATCCGCGAGGCGGGCGAAGGCGTGGGCGAGCCCTCCGACCGTGGCGTAGAAGGTGGGCACGCCGCATCCGTCGGTGGCCTGCGGCAGCGAATCGCCGTTCGCGCAGAACTCGCCGATGATCGCAGCGATCCTGCGCTGCAGCGGATGCGCCGGCTCCAGGTAGGTCTCGGTCGGCCACTCGTAGAGCCGGCACGAGGCCAGCATCCCGGCGTGCTTGCCGGAGCAGTTGTTGTGGATCGCCTCCGGCGCCCGTCCCGCGCGCGCCAGCGCCGCCGCCGTCGCCGGGTCGAAGGGCATGTGGGGACCGCACCGCAGCGCGGACGGGCCGAGGCCGATCTTGGACAAGATCGACCGGACCGCGTCGAGGTGCACCGGCTCGGCCGCGTGCGACGCACAGATCACCGCGAGCTCGGCGCCGGTGAACCCGAACGTCTCGACGCCCCCGCCTTCGACGAACGGCAGCGCCTGGAGAGGCTTGCAGGCCGACCGCAAGTAGAGCGGCAGCGCGGGATCGCCGGCCGCGTAACGCACCCGGCCGAAGCGATCGGCGACGGCGACGGCGCCGCGGTGGACGCTCTCCACCCGCCCGCCCCGTTCGACCGCGGCGAGCGGGACGCTACCCGGCACGGAGGCCGCCCGCAGGGTGGCCGGCAGCGGCGTCCTCGCCCCCGAGCTGCTCGCCCGCCGGCGTACGCGGGACACCACCGTCGCGCCCGCGACCGGCGGCCCGGACAAGCTCGACGAAGAGACGCCGCTGCGCCGGCGCGCTGTGCCACATGCGCTCGGGATGCCACTGCACGCCGAGCACCCACCGGCAGCCCGGGGCCTCGACGGCTTCGATCAGCGCCGGCCCGCCCCCGGTAGAGGGCAGGCCGGATTCGACCGCGAGCGCGGTCACGACGAGACCCGGCGCGACGCGCTCGATCGCCTGGTGATGGAACGTGTTGACGCCGAGGCGGTCGGCTCCGGCGATCGCGCGAAGGCGGCTGCCGGGCATCACGTCGACCTCGTGCATCGCCGCGTCGAGCGGCGCCTCCGGCTGAGCCTTCCGTTGCTGATGGCTCCACGTCTGCCGGCCCGTGCGGGCCACGTCGACGTCCTGGATGAGGGTGCCGCCGAGGGCGACGTTGAGCACCTGGATCCCGCGGCAGACCGCCAGGATCGGCAGGTCGCGCCGAACGGCCTCACGGACCAGGGGAAGTTCGAGGGCGTCCCGCTCGGCGTCAATCTCGACCGACATCACAGGGTCGACGTCCCGGCCGTATGCCTGTGGATCGACATCGAGTCCGCCGGTCAGGACGAGACCGTCCACCCGTTCGAGGACGTCTGCGCCGCTGCCCGGGAGGATCGGCACGGGCGTTCCGCCGGCGTCCTCGATGGCCCCGACATAGGCCTGGAACGCCTTCTCTTCGGTTTCCTTGCGCGTCGCGCCGACGATGCCGATGCGGGGACGGTCCCCGGTCACGGAATCACTCCTTGGGCTTCAGCCGCTGTGGCACAGCGTGCTTCGCGGCCCGTGGGCTCAGGGTCCTGCGGTCCGCGGAAAATCCGTCCGTAGCCGAAAACGCCGGCGGCGTCGATTTCGATTTGCTTTGCCGGCGCCCATGTAGTACAGTTTGGTATGACAAATCGCCGGGAGATACCGCAGTGCCGACAACCGTGAGGTTGGATCCCGAGACGGAAGCGATCGTGCAGCGCCTCGCCCGGAAGACCGGCCGTACAAAATCGTCCGTGATTCGCGAAGCGATCCTCAGGCTGTCCGAGGACCACGCTGAGCCGAACCCGGGAAGTACCCTGTATGATCGGATGGCGGACCTCATCGGCATCGGACACGGCGGACCGCCGGACTTGGCGTCCCGGTCGGAGGAGATCCTGCGCGGCCTGTTCGCGCGCCGGCGAGGACGTCGGTGAAGCGGATCCTGGTTGACGCCGGGCCTCTTGTCGCCATCATCGATGAGAGCGATGGCGATCACCGCCGCTGCGTCGACGAGCTGAAACGGCTGGTTGATCCGCCGCTCACAACATGGACCGTCATCACCGAGGCCGCGTATCTGCTCGGGCAGACGACGAATCCTCTTGAGTCACAGGATGCCTTGCTGGTCGCGCTGGAGCGCCGGCTGATCGCGATTGCCGAGCTCAGCCGCGAGGATATCCCACGGGTCCGGGCCCTGATCCGGAAGTACCGCGAGCTGCCGATGGATCTCGCCGATGCCACGCTTGTGCGCCTGGCGGAACGGGAGCGCATCCGGCAGGTGTTCACGCTTGACCGCCGCGACTTCGAAATCTACCGAATCGGGCGCCAGGAGACGTTCACGATCATCCCATAAGGCGCCGCCGTCCAACGCGGGCATCGCCTCCGCGGCGACACTCGACGCCGGTGAGACGCGTCTACTCGCCAACCCGCTCGAACCGGAGACTCGCCGCGGCGGCCGCCGCCTCGCGCGCCGCCAGGTGGGCCTCGTCCCATGCCACCGCGCGAAAGCGAACGGGGTCCCCGCGCCGCGCCTGGGCCACCAGCCGCAGGTCCGCCCGCGCTACCGCGGCGATCTTCGGATAGCCGCCCGCGGTCGGGCCGTCCGCCATGATGACGATCGGCTGGCCGCCGGCCGGCACCTGGATCGCGCCCGGCAGCAGGCCGTCCGACAGCAGTTCCGCGGCCGACCGGTGCTCGAGCCGCGCACCGTCGAGCCGGTACCCCACGCGGTCGGCGTGCACCCCCGGTGAGAACTCTTCGTCGAGCAGCGCCGCCACAGCCGCCTCCGCGAAATACGATTCCTGCGGCCCAAGGACGATGCGGACGGTGCGGGCGCCGCCCACGGACGGCCGCGTTTCGTCTGCCAGGCGGAGCAGCGCCCCGGGAGCCCGGCGCCCGCAGGCCAGCGCGTCGCCGTCCGCCAGCCGGCGGCCGCCGTACCCTCCCAACGCCGCCCGCGCATAGGTGGCGCGGCTCCCGAGGGCGGGGGGGACGTCGATGCCGCCGGGCACCGCCACGTAGGCCCACTGCCCCGACCGCGGCGCGCCGAACTCGAGCACGTCGCCTTCCCGCATCGACAGCGCGCTCCAGCCCGCCACGGGCCGCCCGTTCACCGATGGCGAGAGATCGGCGCCCGTCACGGCGATCGCGGTCCGCCGCGCCACGACGAGGCGGGGCCCCGGCGCCGTGAGCTCGAGCGCGGCCGCGCCGGGCGGATTGCCGAGCAGCAGATTGGCGATGCGAAGGGACAGCGGATCCATCGCGCCGCTCTGCGGCAGGCCGAAATGGCGGTAGCCCGGGCGCCCCAGGTCCTGCACCGTGGTCCACAGTCCGCCCCGCTCGACCACGAGGTCCGGCGCCGCCGCCCGCGGCGGCGCGGGCGGCGGCCCATCGCGAGGCGCCCGCCGCTCATACTCGTCGGGACCGATCGCGACGAAGCGCACGCGGTCCCCCGCGTCCAGGAGAAACGGCGCCTCGCGGGCCGGATCGTAGATGCGCAGCGGCGTGCGTCCGATGAGCCGCCATCCGCCAGGCGTGGCGATCGGGTACACGCCGGTCTGCTGGCCGGCGAGCGCCACGGTGCGCTCCGGCACGTAGGTTCGCGGCGATCGCAGCCGCGGCACGCGCAGCGCCTCGGGCAGGATCCCCATGTATGGAAACCCCGGTGAGAAGCCCAGCATGTAGACGCGATACTCGTGACTCGCATGCGCCGCGATGACGTCCTGCTCGGACAGTCCCACCTCGGCGGCGAGCGGGGCGAGATCCGGACCGTGGACGCCGCCGTAGGCGGTCGCGATCTCCACGAGGCGGCCGGCGGGCAGGTGAGACGGATCGGCCCGTGACGCCGCCCCCAGGATGTCCTGGCGGACGGCCGCCGCCGTCGTGCGCAGCGGATCGAACACCACGAGCAGCGAGCGGTACGTCGGAATGGCCTCCACGACGCCGGGCGGGCGCTCGGCCTCGATGACCTGCCGCAACGCGAGCACCGCCGCGTTCGCCGCGTCGGAGATCTCGTCGCCGCCGAATTCGGCGACCACGCCCGCGTCGCCGAGCGGCCGCAGCGTGGGAACCGTCACGCGACCGCCGGCGGTGAGGCCTTCGGATAGGAGCCCAGCACCCGCAGGAACGACGTATGGCGCCCGAGCTCATCGAGCGCGGCGCGCATCGCGTCGTCGTCGGCGTGTCCGTCCACGTCCACGTAGAACACGTAGTCCCAGGGCCGCTCGCGGCCCGGCCGGGATTCGATCTTGGCGAGATTGATGCCGCGCGTCGCGAGCGCGCCGAGCGCGAGATAGAGCGTACCCGGACGGTTCTCGACCACGAAGACGATGGACGTCTTGCTCCGGTCGGTGCGCGGCGCCGGGGACCGGTCGAGCGCAAGGAACCGCGTGTAGTTGTTGGGGTTCGTCTCAATCGCTTCGGCGAGGACCGCGAGCCCGTAGAGCTGCGCGGCCCGCCGGGACGCGATCGCCGCCGCCCCGGGCGGGCGCTCCTCGGCCAGCATCTTCGCGCTGCCGGCGGTGTCGCCGTAGACCAGCGGCTCGATCCGGTGGTGCCGGAGAAACGCGTCGCATTGGGCGAGCGCCTGCGGGTGCGAGTACGCCTGGCGGATCTCGTCGAGGGAGCGGCCGGGCAGCGCGAGAAGATTCTGGTGGACGCGCAGGTCGTACTCGCCCACGATCACCAGATCGTGCTTGAGCAGCAGGTCGTAGGTTTCGTTGATGCTGCCGGCCTGGGAGTTCTCCACGGGGACCACCGCCGTCTCCGCGCGGCCCGAGACCGTCGCCTCGAACGTCTCGACCAGGTCGCGGCACGGGACCGGCTCGACGTGCTCGCCGAAGACACGGAAGACGGCCTCCTCGCTATGGGCCCCCGGTTCGCCCTGAAAGGCGACACGCACGACGACTCCCCCTCCCCCGCCACGTTCGTGGAACCGCCCGCGGGCATGCGACGACGACCGCGCCGGCCGTCTCCTAGGACGTGGTCCGGCCCTGCACCTCGCCGGCCGTCTCCCATCCGGCGACCAGCGTCCGAACGGCGCGCACCGCGCCCCCACTCACGAACACCCGCGGCACGCGCGCGGCGACCCGCACGAGCAACTCCCAGGGAATCGTTCCGGCGGCGGCCGCGACCTCTTCGATGGGCAGGGCCGATCCCCACAATTCAGCTTCGTCGCCCCTGTGCACGTCCAGGTCACCGGCGTCGATCGTCAACTGATCCATGCTGACCCGGCCGGCAATCGGGACGCGGCGGCCGTGCAGGAGCACGGCCGCCCGCCGCCAGGCCGCGCGCGGATAGCCGTCCGCGTAGCCGAGCGGAACCGTCGCAATCGTCGTCTCACGCGGGGCGCGGTATTCGCGGCCGTAGCCGACGGCCGTGCCGGCGGGCACGCGTTTCGTCTGGACCAGGCGGCCGCACAGCCGCATCGCCGGGCGCAGCGGCACGCGGGGCCCAAGGTGAGGCGCCGGCGCAATGCCGTAGACCGCGATCCCGCACCGGACGAGATCGAGATGCGCCTCGGGCAGGGCGAGAACGCCGGCGCTGTTGGCGGCATGGCGCAGCATCACGGTGATCCCGGCCGCGCGCAGCGACGCGAGCGTGTCCGCAAACACGCGGAGTTGCTCGCGCGTCGGCTCCAGGTCCGGGTCATCGGCCGCGGGGAAGTGCGTGTAGGCGCCTTCGAGCACGATGCCCGGCAGGGCCGCCATCGCCCGGGCGAGGGACGGAGCCTCGCCCGCCGAACACCCGGCCCGGCCCATCCCCGTGTCGATTTTGAGGTGCACCCGCGCCGCGCGCCCCGAGGCCGCCGCCGCACCACTCAACGCCCGCGCGGCTTCAAGGTCGGCGACGCCCGCGGCGAGGTCGTACGCCAGAACGCGGCCGGCCTCGTCGGGCATCGTGAGGTCGAGCACGACCACCGGTTCGCGGACGCCAGCGCGCCGGAGTTCCTCACCCTCGTCCACGGTGGCGACGCCGAATCCCCACGCCCCCGCCTCGGCCGCCGCCCGGGCGATCTCCAGGGCCCCGTGTCCGTAGGCGTTGGCCTTGACCACCACCATGAGCCGCGCCGGCGGCACCAGCACCTCGCGCAACGCGGTCACGTTGTGGCGAATCGCGTCGAGGTCGATCTCGGCCCACCCGGCGCGCAGCGCGCCTCTATCCGACATAGCCGATGCCGTCGTCGATCGACCCGGCGCGGACCGCCGCGAGCGCCCGAGGAACCGCGTCGGCGACCTCGTGGGCCAGCAATCCCAACTCCCCGGGCGCGGCGAGATCGCCGGCCAGACCGTGCAGGTATGCCGCGCACGCCGCGGCCTCCCACGGCGGCAGATGTTGTGCGAGGAGCGCCGCCACCACACCGGTCAGCACGTCGCCCATTCCACCTGTCGCCATCGCGCCGTTGCCACTCGGAATAATGCCGGCGCGGCCGTCCGGCGCCGCCACGACCGTCCGGGCGCCCTTGAGCACGGTCACCGCCCCAAACGACGACGCCGCGGACCGCGCCGCCGCGACGCGATCGCGCTGGATCTCGCCGACCGACGAGCCCATCAGCCGGGCCAGTTCTCCCGGATGCGGCGTAATGACGACGGGGCCCCGCGCGTCGCGCAGGGGGGAGGCGTCCTCCGCCAGGGCGTTAAGCGCGTCCGCGTCCGCGACGAGGGGACAGGCCAGCGACGGCACGAGACGCCGCACGACTGCGGCCGCCTCGGAATGGGTCGTGAGGCCCGGGCCGATGGCGACGACGGTGTGCGTGCCGCCCGCCGCCGCGGCCGCGTCGCGGATCACGGCCTCTGCGGCCGCCCCGAGCGCGCCCGCGCCCGTCTCCGGCAGCGGCAGCGTCATCGCCTCCGGCAGGGACGTGGTCGGGACGGCGCCGAGCGACGACGGCATCGCGATCGTCACGAGCCCGGCGCCGCCGCGGATCGCGCCCCGGGCGGTCAGCACCGCGGCCCCCGCGAACCCTCGCGCGCCGGCCACGACAAAGACGTGGCCGTGCGTGCCCTTGTGGCTGTCCGGACCGCGGCGCGGAACCATCCGGTCGACCCACGCCGCGCGGATGAGCTCGGCGCGGATCGGCGCCGCATCGATCACCGCTTCGGGAATGCCGATGTCCGCGACGAAGAGCCGGCCGGCGCACGCGGCGGCGGGGTACTGCACGAGCCCGAGTTTGGGGAGTCCCATCGTGACGGTCGCCGCCGCCCGGATCACCGGTGGATCGGCGCGGCCCGTCGCGGCGTCGATGCCCGACGGCACGTCGACCGCGAGGATCGGCGTCCCGGACCGGTTCGCCGCGTCGATCAGGGCCGCGGGCACGCCGCGGGCCGGCCCGTGAAAGCCCGTGCCGAAGAGCGCGTCCACGATGAGATCGCAGTCGCGAAGGGCGGCCTCGATGTCGGACGGCGTCACACCCGCGGCCTCGACGACCGGGATGTGACGCTGCCGAAGAGACGCCAGATGTGCCGCGGGCCCGCCGCCGAACTCGGCGGCGGGCCCGGCGAGGAGCGCGGTCACCCGGGTGTCCCCGGCGAGATCGCGGGCGGCGACGAGCCCGTCGCCGCCGTTGTTCCCCTTGCCGGCCAGCACCACGACGCGACGGCCGCCTCGGCCCTCCAGCAGCCGCCGCGCGACGTCGGCCGTCCGGGCGCCCGCGTGCTCCATCAGCACGGCAATGGGCACGCCGGTCTCCTGCGTGCGCTGATCGAGCGCCGCCATCTCCTGCGGCGTCGGGAGTTTCATCCCGCCCGCGTCACTCCGCTACGGCGTGCGCGACGGCCAGGTCTCGCGTGTGGGAAATCGACACGAACCACGCCTGGACCCCGAGCCGGGCCGCGGCCTCGGCCGCTCCACCCGACAGCCGGACCACGGGGCGTCCGAGGGGATCGCCTTCGATCTCGATTTCGCGCCACGCCATGCGGCGCAAGCCGAGCCCGAGGGCCTTCATCACCGCCTCTTTCGCCGCGAACCGTCCGGCCAGACGTTCCGCGGCGGAGCGCGACGCGCCAGCGTACCCGCGCTCGCGCGGCGTGAAGACCCGGGAGAGAAACACATCACCCCACCGGACGGTGGCGCGCCGGATGCGGTCCACCTCGATGATGTCGATGCCGATGCCGCGAATCATCGTACCCGCCGGAAAGAGACGCCCGTCGCCGCCTAGGCCGGGCGCGGCTCCGCCTCGTCGATGAGCATGACCGGGATGCCGTCCCGGATCGGATAGCGGCGCCCGCACTGTACGCAGACGAGCCGGTCGCCCTCCTGTCGCACCGGCGTCTTGCAGACCGGACACGCGAGAATGTCGAGCAGTTCCTGGTCGATCATCGGCACGGCTCCTTGACGCGGCATGGCGTGGGCCTCCTACGGTGTTCGACGGTCCGCCGGTGCCCCCTCCGGCACCCGCGCCCGGAACCACTCAACGGTACGCCGGAGCCCGTCCTCCAGCGAGACGCGCGGCTCCCACCCGAGCGTCTCGCGGATCCGACCGATGTCGAGGAAAATCCGGTGGACTTCGCCGGGAATCGCCGCCCCGTAGCCGGGTGCCGCGTCCGATCCGGTGAGCGCCCGGAGCCGATCCGCGAGGTCGTTCACCGACGTGCCCGCCCCCGAGCCGACGTGGAGCGGCTCTTGGAGCGCGCGCCCGAGGACCCGGAGGTTGGCGTCCGCGACGTCGCCCACGTACACGAAGTCCCGCACCTGGGTCCCGTCGCCGAAGATCGTGGCCCGCCGGCCCCGGAGCATCGCCTCGCTGAAAATGGCCACGACTCCGGCTTCGCTCGACGGGTCCTGGCGCGGTCCGTAGACGTTGGCGTAGCGCAGCACCGTCGTGTTGAGCCCGTGGATCCGGCGATAGTACGCCATGTACTGCTCGCCGAGATACTTGTGCAGCCCATAGGGCGACGTCGGCAGCACGGGATCGTCTTCGCGGACCGGCAGCCGGCGCGGGTCGCCGTAGAGCGCGCCGGCGGTCGAGGAGAAGACGACCTGGCGGACCCCGTGCCGGACCGAGGCCTCCAGCACGCGCAGCGTCCCCAGCACGTTCGTCGCGGCGTCGGCGGCCGGATCGGCGAGGGACCGCCGGACGTTCGCCTGCGCGGCATGGTGCGAGACCGCGTCGGGGTGCTCGCCCGCGAACACCGCGTCGAGCTCGGGGCGGGCGATGTCTACGCGGTGACACCGGATGCCGGGGGGCGTGCGATCGAGCCCGGTCACGATATCGACCACGGCAACGTCGTGCCCGGCGGCGCGGTAGGTCTCGGCCACGTGCGAGCCGATGAACCCGGCGCCGCCGGTCACGAGGATCTTCACTCGACGGTCACGCTCTTCGCGAGGTTGCGGGGCTGGTCGACGTCGTTGCCCCGCAGCCGCGCCACGTGATAGGCGAAGAGTTGCAGCGGAATCACGCTCAACACCGGCGCGAGGAGCGGCTCGGTCGCCGGCAGTTCGAGGAGCGTGTCGACGTGCGGCCGCACCGCACCGGCCGTCGCGGCCGTCGCGACGCCGACGACGTCGGCCCCGCGGGCCCGCACCTGCTGGATGTTGCTGACCATCTTGTCCACGAGCGCGGGCTGCGTCGCCAGGGCGACGATGAGGACGCCCGGGACGACCAGCGCGAGCGTGCCGTGCTTGAGCTCCCCGCCGGCCAGCGCCTCCGAGTGGATGTAGCTGATCTCCTTGAATTTGAGGGAGCCCTCCATGGCCACGGGGTAGTCGAGGCCGCGGCCGATGAAGAAGACGTCCTCGATCGCGTGCAGGCGCTCCGCGAGCCGGATGAGCTCCGGCTCGAGCCGCAGCACGGCCTGGGCCTGGGCCGGCAGCGCGCGCAGGCCCCGGATGAGCGACGTGACGGCCGGCGCGGCGAGCGTCCCGCGCGCGTCGCCGAGGGCCGCGGCGAACATCGCCATGGCCGCGAGCTGCGTCACGTACGCCTTCGTGGAGCACACGGCGATCTCGGGACCGGCGCGGGTGTAGAGGACGTGCGACGCCTCGCGGGCCAGCGTGCTGCCGACGACGTTCGCGACGGCCACGGTCGGGGCGCCGCGGGCCGCGGCTTCGCGCGCCGCCGCGATCGTGTCCGCGGTCTCGCCCGACTGGCTGACGGCCAGCGCGAGCGTGCGAGGGCCGGCGAGCGGGTCGCGGTACCGGAACTCGCTCGCGAGATCCGCCTCCGCGGGGACGCGCGCGAGCTGCTCGATCAGGATCCGGCCGACCAGCCCGGCGTGATAGGCGGTGCCGCAGGCGAGGAGCCATACCTTGTCGACCGCGCCGGCGGCCTCCGGCGTGAGCGCAACCCCGTCGAGCACGATGTGCCGGTGGTCGGGCAGCCGGCCCATCATCGTTTCCTGCAGCGCCCGGGGCTGCTCGTGGATCTCCTTCAGCATGAAGTGGGTGTAGCCGCCCTTCTCCGCGGCCGCGGCGTCCCACGTGATGCGCATGGGCGCCCGCGCGACGGCCCCGCCGCCGATCCGCGCGAGCCGCACGCCGCCGCGCGTGATCACGGCGAGCTCGCCGTCCTCCACGATCACGACGTCCCGCGTGTACGGAAGCAGCGCCGTTACGTCCGAGGCGAGGAGCATCTCGTTCTGTCCCAACCCGACGACGAGGGGGCTGATCATCCGTACCGCCACGATCTTGTCGGGCTCGTCCGCGGCCAGCACCACCAGTGCGTAGGCGCCGGTGGCCTGCGACACGGCGCGCTCGACCGCCGCCGGCAGGTCGCCCTCGTACGCCTCCTCGATCAGGTGCGCGAGCACCTCCGTGTCGGTGTCGGATTGGAACGTGTGGCCGCGCGCGGCGAGGGCGGCGCGGAGGTCGAGGAAGTTTTCGATGATCCCGTTGTGAATCACCACGATCCGGCCGCGGCAGTCCGCGTGCGGATGCGCGTTTTCATCCGAGGGATGGCCGTGCGTCGCCCACCGGGTGTGGCCGATGCCGACGATCCCGTCGACGGGCGAGCGCGCGATGAGCTCCGCCAGCCGCGTGATCTTGCCGGCGGCCTTGCGGATGACGATGCCGCCGCCGTTCATCACGGCAAGGCCGGCGGAATCGTACCCGCGGTACTCGAGCCGGCGTAACCCGTCCAAGAGGACCGGCACCGCCGGCCGGTCCCCGATATAGCCCATGATCCCGCACATACATGCCTCCGGAGGTCCCGGGTCGGGATGCGGCGACGCCCGCGGGGCCACGCGCCGCGGGGACGCGACCGGGTTGTCACGACCCTTCGGGACCGGGGTTCGGACAGCGGCGGGCCGCGCCCGCGCGTCTCCGGCCGTACGGGGGCGGGGCGCCCCGCGTACCGCCCGCTGCCTGAGGTGTGCGTCCTGAACGCCTTTTGTCCCCCGAGTCGCCTCCGGGTTTTGGCGGCGTTCAAACAGGTCCGGACCAGACCTAGGGTCACCCGCCGAATGGGAGCGCGACGCCCGACCGGATCCGTGAATCGTGCATCCCCGCTCCGCTGCTCGAGATCCCCTACCTCGTCAACTCGCCGCGTGTCGTGACGCCCGGCCGGCGAGTTCCGGCGCTTCGCGTACCGTGTGCGCCCCCGCACCCCCCTTTGGCGAGCCCGGCGGCCGGCCGAGCCTGCGGGCCGGCCGCCTGTGTCGGATTATCCCACAGCGCCCCCGGGCATGCCAGCCTGAGCCGCAGGCGTCATTTTGCCTCGAGGACGCCCGACCGCACGACCACCGCCCCGCCGAGGCGGGCCGCCACCAGATCCGCCAGTTCCCGTGCCAGGGATTCGGCCTCGGTCGCGGTCTCGCATTCGGTCATCACCCGCACGAGGCGTTCGGTCCCCGACGCGCGCACCAGCACGCGGCCCCGCTCTCCGAGGTGACGGTCCGCGCGCGCGACGGCGGCGAGGATTTCCGGATCGTCCACCCACCGGTCCGGCGCCTGCACCCGGACGTTGAGGAGCACCTGGGGGTAGCGGTGGAACCGCGCCGCGAGGTCGTCGAGGCTGCGCCCCGTCTCCAGCATCACGTTGGCGATCTGTACGGCCGTGAGCAGCCCGTCGCCGGTGGTCGCATGATCGAGGAAGATGACGTGCCCGCTCTGTTCCCCGCCGAGAGTCAGGCCGGTCTCGAGCATCCGCTCGAGGACGTACCGGTCGCCCACGCGCGCGCGTTCGATGCGGATGCCGGCGCCCCGCAGGACCACCTCGAGGCCGAGGTTCGTCATCACGGTCGCGACGATCGCGCGGCCGGGCAGGGCGCCTCGCGCGTCGCGATGCAGGGCCGCGATGCCCATGATCGCATCACCATCCACGACGTGGCCGTGACGGTCCGCGGCGATGGCCCGGTCCCCGTCCCCGTCGTGTGCAAATCCGAGGTCCGCGCCGGCCCGCACCACCGCCTCCGCCACGACCTCGGGATGGGTCGAGCCGCAGCCCGCGTTGATGTTGGTGCCGTCCGGCCGGGCGCAGATGGCCGTGACGGTGGCGCCGAGCCGCTCCCATAAGCCGGGCGCGAGCGCGCTCGTCGCGCCGTTCGCGCAGTCGACGACGACCCGCCAGCCGTCCAGACGGGCGTGCGCGTGCCCGGCGAGAAACTCGAGATACTGCTCCGGCGCGTCGGGGACGTCGGTGATCCGGCCGACCGCCGTCCCCGAGGGCCGCGTCAGGCCCGCCGCGCTCTCCATCAGCCGTTCGATCTCGTCTTCGACGGCGTCGGGCAGCTTGAAGCCGGTCGGCGCGAAGAATTTGATCCCGTTGTCCTCGACCGGGTTGTGGGAGGCGGAGATCACGACGCCGGCATCCACGCCGAGCCGGCGCGCCAGCAGCGCCACGCCGGGGGTCGGCAGCACCCCGAGCCGGATCGCGTCGGCGCCGGCGGAGCACAGCCCGGCGGCGAACTGCGCCTCGAGCAGATCTCCCGAGATCCGCGGGTCCCGGCCGATCGCGATCCGGCCCCGGCGCCCGGGGGCCAGCACGTGCACGGCGGCGCGGGCGACGCGGTCGACGAGTTCTGTCGACAGATCGGCGTTCGCCACGCCCCGGATGCCGTCGGTGCCGAAGAGACGTCCCACGGGGCTACGAGGTCGTGAGGATCACGAGGACCAGCGTCGGATGGAAGTTCAGGATCCGGACGCCGCTGGGCAGCTGTGCCCGCGGCGTGACCTGATACCGCCCCGCGCCACGGCCGCCGGCGTCCACGACCACGTGGATCGACTGCGGGGTCAGCCGCGCGACGACGTTCGTCGGGCCCTCGATCTGCACGTCGATCGCCGGCGGCTCGACGCGCGGCCGAACACCCGGACGGAGGCCGACGACGTGCACCGGCACCCCGCGAAAGATCGTGCTCAACGAACCGCCGCCGATCGACACCGCCACGCGGACGCGGGCGACGGACGACGTCACGCCGGCGGGGATTTGCAGGGCCACCTGCTCCTGAACATCGCCCCGCGCCAGGCGCAAATCGATCGGGGCGGTGGGCACCGCGGTGACGTCCTGCAGCGCGAGGCTGGGACCCCGCAGCGTCGCGGTCGCCGGATCCGTGGAAATCCCCGTGACGGCCAGCGGTGGCGCCGGCGTGCCCATGATCGCCGGCACCACCGGAACGACCTTCGTGATGACGCCTTCCCGCACCGCCAGCTCCGCCGTGATGAGGGGCGGCTCGACGGTGGGACCGCGAATCTCCTGGCCGTTCGCATCCACGAGATGGACCTGCAGCGAGGTCGAGAGTTGCTGGCGCAGGTTCGTTGTATCGACGGTCACGATTGCGTGCCGGATCTCGTCGAGCTGGGTCGCGGCGCCGGTGACGGTCACGTACCGCGGGGTGATATGCGGCGTCCCGACGGTCACGCCCTGGGGGAGGTTCCCGATCAGGCTGACCTCCACCGGCAGCCGTTGACGCGACACGGCGTCGAGGACGACCAGCACTTCCTGCGGTGTCTGCGCCACCGCCCGCACTTCCGGGGGCGCGGCCACGACGACCGGGACCCGGTGCTCGCCCGGACGGAGGCCGCTCAGGTCGATGGAGGCGTCCAGCAGCGCGGGGGACAGCAGCGCAACGGCCGACCGCGGACCGGAGAGGCGGACCTGCGCCCGCGACGGGGGCGGCTGGACCAGGACCTGGTTGGTGCTGAGTCCCCGGACGTGGAGATCGACGGTCATGGACCGCTCGACGACCGGGTTCTGCGCGGTGGCCACGTAGAGCCACGCCACGGCGGCCACGGCCAGCGAGAGGATCATGTAGAGAAGGCGCTCGCGCGGATTCATGTCTCGCGCCCTCGGGTGGGCGCGGGCCGGCGCGCCCACGCAGCCGGCACCCGCAGCGGCGGCACCCGAACCACCGGCACGTGGAGGTTGCGGCCGCCGGCGCCCGGCAGCGCGGCCAGCGTGAGCAGCCGGGCCTTCAACTCTTCCTCCGTGAGCCCGCGCTCCAGGCGGCCTTCCACCGCGAGCGAGAGCGTGCCGGTTTCCTCCGAGACGACCACGGCCAGCGCGTCCGTCACCTCGGAGAGGCCGATCGCGGCGCGGTGCCGGGTTCCGAGCGGCCGGGCGATGCCGGGCCGCTCGCTCAACGGCAGGAGACACCCCGCGGCGACAAGCCGGTTGCCGCGGATGATCACGGCCCCGTCGTGCAGGGGCGTGTTCGGGTAGAAGACGTTGATCAGGAGCTGCACGGTGACGACGGCGTCGACCCGGATCCCCGTCTCGATGAAATCTTCCAGCCCGACGAGGCGCTCCAGCACGATCAGCGCGCCGATCTTGCGGGAGCCGAGGATCCGGGCCGCCCGGGCGACGTCGTTGATGAGCCGGATCGCCGCCTCGCGGTCCAGTCCGTGCGGCGTAAACCCGACCAGGAGCACGCTGCCGCGGCCCAACTGTTCGAGCATCCGGCGGAGCTCCGGTTGGAAGAGCACGAGGAGGGCGATTGGGACGACCAGGCCGACGTAACTCAACAGCCACTGCAGGGTGTAGAGGCCGAGCCACCGGCTGACGACGTAGGCCAGAAAGAGCAGCCCCAGGCCCGTGACCAGCTGGACCGCCCGCGTTCCGCGGATGAGCATGAGGATCTGATAGACGACAAACGCGACGACGAGGATGTCGACGAGATCCCAGATCCTAAACGGGAACGGCCACGCCACGCCGTCACCTCGGGCAAGCGCACCCGGCGGACCGGGTGCCTTTACAGGATCGCTGCGAGAAGGGCCTTCTGCGAATGAAGCCGGTTCTCCGCCTCGTCGAACGCCACGCACCGCGGCCCGTCCATCACCTCGTCCGTGATCTCCTCGCCGCGGTGCGCGGGCAGGCAGTGCGACACGACCGCCCCGGGCGGGGATGCGGCGAGCAGCGCCGGGTTGACCTGAAACGGCGCGAACGCCCGCCGGCGGGCGACGGCTTCCTGCTCCTGGCCCATGCTCGTCCAAACGTCCGTGAGGATGAGGTCGGCCGCCGCGACGGCCTTGCCGGGATCGTCCGTCACGTCGATGGTGGCATGGGTCCGCGCGGCATCGGCCCGGGCCCGCGCGAGGCTGTCCGGATCGAGCCCGTAGGGCTGCGGGCTCGCGATCGTCAGCGACAGCCCCAATTTCCCCACGGCGAACGCGAGCGAGCGCAGGACGTTGTTGCCGTCCCCCACCCAGGTGATCCGGACGTCGCTGAGGCGCCCCCAGCGCTCGCGCACCGTGAGCAGCGTCGCGAGCGTCTGGCAGGGGTGCTCGAAGTCCGAGAGCGCGTTGATGACCGGCACGCGCGCGCCGCGGGCCAATTCCAGAATGGTCTCGTGCGCGAAGGTCCGGGCGGCGATCCCGTCCACCCACCGCTCGAGGTTCGCGGCGACGTCGGAGGGTGACTCACGGCTGCCCATCTCGATGTCCCGGGGACCGAGGTAGACGGCGTGCCCGCCGAGCTGCAGCATCCCGGTCGCGAACGTGACGTGGGTGCGCAGCGACGGCTTTTCGAAGACGAGGGCCAGCACCTTGCCGGCGAGCAGCGGCGGGCGGTCTCCCGCCCGCGCGCGGACCTTCAGGTCCACGGACGCCTCGATCAGCGTACGGATTTCGTCCGCGCTGAGGTCCAGAATGCCGGTGAAGTCCCGTCCACGCAGACCCATGCTGTAGGACGCTTCGGGGCCGGCCGGCCCGCCCCTTGCGGCCGGCCGCAGAAGAGGCGCGGCGGATCGCGCTATAAGACGCGCCGCGCCCCCAGATAGTGCGCGGCGTAGTACGGGGCGTCGAGGCGATCGACGGTGACGCGCTGAGCGCCGGCGGCCGGGTGCACGAACCGGCCGTCGCCGATGTAGATGCCGACGTGCGATGCGCCGGTACCGTCCGTGTTGAAGAAGACGAGATCGCCCGGCGCAAGATCGGCGACATCGACCGCCGCGCCGGCCGCCCACTGATCGTAGGACCGGCGGGGCAGATCGGGCACGTACGGCGAGTACACCAGCACCACCAGGCCCGAGCAATCGACGCCCGAGGCGCTGGTACCGCCCCACACGTACGGCGTGCCGATGTACCGCAGGGCCGAGGCCGTGATACGCGCGGCGAGGTCTGCGCGGCGTGTCGCCCCGTTGAGGCGGTCGCGCCCGGCGGCAGGCGCCCATGGGCCGGGCACCGGGAGGCCCCGGACGGCGTTCTCACCGGACTGGGGGATCGCGGGGAGCGCCGTCCCCGGGCCGGGTGCGGGAAAGCGGAGGACCTGGCCGGTGATGAGCGCCGTGGAGCCGAGGCCGTTGGCCGCCTGGAGCGCCCCCACCGTCGTGCCGTGCACGCGGGCGAGGTGGTAGAGTGTGTCGCCCGGCTGCACGATGTACGACTCCCCGCCCGCACCCCCGGCCCAGGCAATCTCGCCGGAGGCCCCCCGCGGGGACGAAAGGGATGCCGGCCTGCCCTCGTCAGGGGGTGCGGCGGGCATCGGCGCAGCGGGCATCGGCGGGGCAGCGGCCGCCGGCCTGCCCGCGTCAGGGGGCGCGGCCGGCCTCGTCACGGCTCCCCTCGCCGTCGTGCCGGCCGGCCGGTCGGGGATCACGAGGACCTCGCCCACGCGGATGTGCCATGGATCCTGAATCCCGTTCGCGCGGACCAGGAGGGCGAGGGGCACCTCGAAGCGGCGGGCGATGCTGTAAAGGGTGTCGTGCGGCGCCACGGTATAGCGCACCGCCGCCGCGGCCGGACCGGCTGCGGCCAGCGCGAGCATCAATGCGACGACAATTGCTCCGACGAGGTGCACGCTCCGCCCCCCCGGCGTTTCACTCAGGCGACAGACTGTATGCCCGGGAGAAACGCCCTTCAGACTGGAGCCGCGCTACGACGACCTCTGCTGCGACGACCCGTGCTGTGCCTACGGTAAGAGTTGCGTCGCGCCGGCCTCCCGGCCGGCGCGGCCTACCCGGTGCGCCGATCTAACGCTTGGAGTACTGGAAGCCCTTCCGGGCCCGCTTGTGGCCGTACTTCTTCCGTTCCTTCTTCCGCGGGTCACGGGTGAGAAACCCGGCCTTCCGCATGGGCGAGCGCAGTTCCGGGTCGATCGCGACGAGCGCCCGCGCGATGCCGAGCCGGATCGCGCCGGCCTGACCGACGACGCCGCCGCCCGTGACGCTCACGATCACGTCGAACCGCCCCTCGGCGCTGGCGACGGCCAGGGGCTGGCGGACGATGGTCAGCAACGGTCCCCTGGGAAGGTGCTGCTCGAGCGGCCGGTCGTTGACGGTAATCGCGCCGGTCCCCGGCACGAGACGCACCCGAGCCTCCGACGTCTTTCGCCCTCCGGACGCCATGACCGCGGGGCCTGTCTGCATCATCACGCGTCACGTCCCTTCGCTGTGCGTCCGGCGAGCGCGAGCGCCGCCGGCTGTTGCCCCGCGTGCCGGTGCCCGTCGCCGCGGTAGATCCGGAGCTTGCGCAGGCACGCGCGCCCCAGCACGTTCTTGGGCAGCATGCCCCGCACCGCTTCGCGGATCACGTACTCCGGACGCCGCTGCAGCATCGTGCCGGCCGCCGTGGCCCGGAGGCCTCCCGGATAGCCGGAGTGCCGGTAATAGATCTTCTGTTGCGCCTTGCGGCCGGTCAGCCGGATCTTGTCGGCGTTCACGATCACGACGTAGTCCCCTGTCGTCGACGGCGCGTACGTCGGCCGGTTCTTGCCCTTGAGCACGGCCGCCACCTGGCTCGCCAGGCGGCCCAGCACCTGGCCTTTGGCGTCAACCAGAAACCACCGCTTCGGGACGCCGGAAATAACCACCTCGGTGCGCATTCAATGCCCTCCTCGAGCAAGGCAGGGGTTCATTATACGGGGCGCGGGAGCGACCCGTCAACGGCCCGGGGTGTCGGGCACTGGGTCCACTGACCCACTACCGGGTGTCGAGTTCCCGGTCGACAACCGATTTGAGCATCGGCGCATAGTCCTCAACAATCTCCCACACCCGTGTCAGGTCAATCTCCGCATACGCGTGGGCCGCGATGTTTCGAAAGCCGTAGACCTGCCGCCATGGAATCGTCGGATGCCGCGCCCTGAGGGTGTTGGAGAGCTTACCGATGGCGTCCGTCAGCGTCTCGAGGCGACGGAGCACAGCGTCCTGAATAATTGTCTCGGCGAAGAACGCCCTGCGACCGCCGCGTGTGTACTGTTCGATAAGGGTGATGCACTCGCGAATGTACCGGAGCCGAGCGTGCTCCCGTGAATCATGAATCACAAAGAAACGGCCTCATGGTCGATTCGCTGGGCGGCATCTGATGGGCGGTGTACCTCGACCACATGGACCTTGCGACCCAGTGCTTCCTCGAGATCGAGGACGAGACCGCTGAGATCAAGGACCGTCCGGTCGGGTTCCAGCTCGACGAGAAAGTCAACATCGCTATCGGGCCGTGCGTCTCCTCGGGCCACCGAACCAAACACTCGAACGTTCCGTGCTCCGTATCTTGCCGCTATGGCAAGCAGCTCTTCTCGGCGGGCGCGGAGGTCGACGAGCCTCAACGCCGATGACGGCTCGCGAATGACGACACCGGACCGGGGACGGACTTCGAATTCGATGCCGAGAGCGTCCGCGAGTTTCGCGAGGGTTGTGACACTCGGGACCACTTCGCCGCGCTCAAGCCGGGCGATGGCCGACTGCGTGGTGCCGAGCCTGGCGGCGAGCTCAGCTTGTGTCAGACCGGCCGCGCGGCGCGCCTCGGCGAGTGCACGACGAAAGGAGTCACGCAACCTCGAACCGGTCCGGGCTGTCTCCGTCGATGCTGTCGTCGTTCGGCTGCGTCCGTGCCCCATAATTATCCCGTCTTCAGTATAGCATAGATGCTATGTAGGGGGATGGCCGCGCACTGAAACAGGTAGTGTACGGTGGTCTGTGTCTCCCCCGGCCGCGCGCGTTAACGGGCGGGCCCGGCGCTAATGGAAGAACACCCGCAGGAAGATCGGCACCAGGATCGCGACGACAAGACCATAGAGAGCCATGTCGACACGCGCGTCAACGCGACCCACACGCCCCTCGAGGTGGTCTACGCGTCCCTCGACACGGTCAACGCGCGCA
>DASYZR010000022.1 GCA_035945995.1 bacterium | reverse complement strand
GTTGTGCTACATCCGGCATGTCCCAACACCCCGTTCCCCGGGCCGGCCCCCAGCCGGCCCTGATTTTTTAGCGCACGGCTACTTGGCGCTCCGCGTTTCGGTCTCCACGATCGCGAGCCAATTTCTCAACCGCGGCCCGATCCAGTAGCCTGACGCCGCCTTCCGTGCGCGTGGCCGGCAGGTCCCCGCGGTCGGCCAGAACGCGAACATATGTAGCGGACACCCCCAAGATCCGCGCCGCTTCCGACGGCAGCATGACGGCCTTCATTCCCATGCGGGCCACCTCCAGATTCGCCCTTGCAGTTCATAGTCTAGCGTGTTATAGTCTCCTCGCGATGATACAGGAGACTTATTTCTACGCGGTGCTGCCGTCCGGGGAAGAAACGATCGGAATCCGGCTCGACGGAGACAGCCCCATTGACCGGCGGGCCGCGCGCATCGTGATGGGCGCGCACCCGACGCAACTGCACCCGCGGTCTGCGGGAGCCTTCGCCGCTCAACTCTTCGGTGTTGTGCCGATGCCCGCGATCCTGGCGGAACGTCTCCACCAGAAACCACTCGCCGACCAGAGACTTGCCGGGATGCTTCGGCACGTCGCCTGGTGCAAGGCGTTCGCTGCCACCGCAACAGGGTCGGTGCCTCGCCCTCGCCGACGGGCGCGTGTGATTTTGGCACTGGCGGAACCGCACGAGATTGGGATTCTTGCGGAGGCGCACGCGATCAAGGCACTGCGGGAAGTGCGCTTAGAACCTCACCTCGATGGGCGCCTTGTGTTCACCCTCCCCCGTGACGGGCTCAAAAGGATCGAAGCGATAACAACCCTCTCCTCGGTGTTCGGAGTGCGATTCGGCCGGCTCCGGGCATCTGCGGGGGGGCGGGTTGTCCTTGTCGAGCGGAAGCGGGTCGAGTGGACGCGCAACCTGCCCCCGCTCACGGGCAGGCAAAAGGAAATGTTGCAACGTCTCCGGTGGCGGCTCGATAAACAGGTTTTCGCCGCGAATCACCATAAGGGCGACTCATCAGCTGAGCGGTCTGCCAGGGTGAAACGAGCGGAGATGCAGCGGACACGGTTTCTCAGGGATTCCCGCCGTTTGCCTCTCGACGGGTTGTTGCGAAAGTGGGACGCGAAGACGCAACAGCCGATGGGGAGGCCGAAAAACGCGGTGCGGAGCGAAGGAGGGTCAGCTCCGCTGCAAATGGTCGCCCGTGTCAGGGAAATTGAACGGCAGGGAGTAGCGTGGTTACGCAGGGGCGGGAAATTGAGCACTGACCGGCAGGTCAAAAAGGGGGGTTAGGCGATGCAATCAGACGGCGCGGAATACGAAAAGGCACCTGACACTCAGGTGCTCACCCCTGGAGAGGGCTTGGAAATGACGGCTCCGCGGGGTGGGGTAGCGCACCTGAATGGGGTTCAGGTGGTCGCCGGTTCAAATCCGGCCGGCCCGACCAAGACAATCAAGGGTTGCCGCACGGTTTCAATTCTACGAAAGGCGCCTACTGTAGCCTAACTGTAGCCAATCTCCCCCCAATCACGCCGCGATTACCGCCCTCCGGCCGGCGCTGCTGGTTACGCTCTCGAGGCGATCCGCCTGAGCTCTCGGACGGCCTCGTCCCACTCCAGGAGCTCCGCCTGAGTGAGAAACCGCTTATTCTGCTCGGTGACGATCCGACCGGCCTTCTCGAACGCGTAGATAATTTCCGGCGGAGCGCCGGAGGCGATGAACAGCTTCCTGGTCTCGCGATGCGTCCGGTCGAGTGGCATGGGGCGCGGGATGTCGGCATCGGGATCGAAGTAGACAGGGTCGTCCCGTCCTGGTGGCCTCCCGAACCTTCGGATGAATGCTTCCCGGAGATCCTTCAGGGCGGCAACAGCTTCCAGGGCAAGCGGCACGGCTTCCCGAGGCTTGGCCGTCATGATGCGATGAGTCTACCGCCGGGAAGCGCCTGAGATAGGGCATCGGCCCACAGGCGCCGATGCCGTTGGGTTATCGGAATAGACTTACTGGGTTCGGTGAGGACGACCTTTACTTCTTCGCCGGTAGGAAGCGCCCGGGCGAGGGTGACCTTCTGGCCCTGCACGAGGCCTTCCACCTGGTCCGGGCGGATCGTGATCTGGAGTCGCACGTAGCCCGGTTCACGCGGGGTCTGCTTCGTCTTCCGGAAATCCTTGGTCTGCCCGATCGACAGCCCGGCGTAGCGCTCCGCCGCAACCTGCGGGTCCCGGTCGAGCGCGCGCGAGCGCTGTACCCGCGAGCAGACCGTCGAGCGGCGAACCGCTGACGCACGTCAGTTGGTGTCTCCTTCACAACGAAGCCGGAGACTATGGTCTCTGGCTCCAACGGGGGCCGGATCCACGGCACGAGCGACGGGTGCTTTGGCATATCCGTCGGCGTCCGCGGCCGCTCACGAAGGGACGGGGGGAGGTACTCTGGATGGTGGACCACGTATTCCGGGAGACCACGCGCGTGACTTCGCGGTCGCGGGGAAATCCTTCGATCGCGCCCCGCGTCTTACGGGCTTGCGGGGCGGCCGACCGACGCGACCGCGGGGCGTGACTGTCGCAGCCGCCCCCACACGTCGCCAAGCGCCTCGATCAGGCGATCCATCTCGGCGTCGCCGTGGAGCGGCGTCGGCGTGATGCGGAGCCGCTCCGTCCCCTTGAGCACCGTCGGATAGTTGATCGGCTGCAGATAGATCCCGTGACGGCGGAGCAATTCATCCGACATCGCCTGGCAGAGGACCGCGTCGCCGACCATGAAGGGCACGATGTGGCTGGGCGTGTCCTTCGCCGGGAGTCCCGCCCGGGCCAGCAGGCGCTTGAGCCGCGTCGCCCGGTCCTGATGGCGTGCCCGCTCAGCCTGGCTCACCTTAAGGTGGCGCACGCTCGCCAGCGCACCGGCGGCGATCACCGGCGGGATCGCGGTCGTGAAGATGAACGCCGGCGCGAAGCTCCGGACGCAGTCGACGAGCGCCGCCGGACCCGCGATGTACCCGCCGACGACGCCGAAGCCCTTGGCCAGCGTGCCCTGGACGACGGTGATCCGATGGAGCGCCCCGTCGCGCTCAGCGATGCCGCCGCCGCGCGGCCCGTAGAGGCCGACCGCGTGGACCTCGTCGAGGTACGTCAGCGCCCCATGGCGTTCGGCGGCGTCGCAGAGCGCGGGTATCGGCGCGATGTCGCCGTCCATGGAGTAGACTGACTCGAAGCAGACCAGCTTTGGCCGCTGCGGATCGACCGCGCGCAGCAGCCGGTCCAGATCCGCGGCATCGTTGTGCCGGAAGATGTGCTTCTCCGCGCCGCTGCGGCGGATGCCCTCAATCATCGAGGCGTGGTTAAGCTCGTCCGACAAAATCACGCAGCCGGGGAGCAGGCGCGCGATCGTGCTGATCGCGCCCTCGTTCGCTGTATAACCGGAGGCGAAGAGGAGCGCCGCGTCCTTGCGGTGGAGGTCGGCGAGTTCCCGCTCGAGCAGGACGTGATCGTGGTTCGTGCCGGCGATGTTGCGCGTGCCGCCCGCGCCGGCGCCGCACCGGCGGAGTGAGGCGGCCATCGCGTCCAGCACGGCGGGGTGCTGTCCCATGCCGAGGTAGTCGTTCGTGCACCAGACGGTGACGTCGGTCGGCCCGTCGGGGCCGTGCCAGGTCGCCCGCGGGAAATCGCCGCACCGGCGCTCGAGGTCGGCGAACGTCCGGTAGCGTCCGTCCGTCTTGAGCCCGGCGATGACCTCAGCGAATACGTTCTCGTAGTCCATGGCACCGTTCCCCCTCGACGCGTTCACAGGAAGCATCATACGCTTCTGAAAACGTTATCTCCATCGTCTCCAGTTCCGCCGCCGGCGCACCGCGCCGTGTCGAAACGCCGCCGTGGAAGGACCGCGGCGCCCGGAGACGATATCGTGGAAGTGGGCGTTACCGTCCAGGCGGTCGAGGCGTCGATCTTCAAGATCCTGGTTGGCTATGACGGATCGAAGCCGGCGCGTGAGGCGCTGCGGGTTGCGCTCGATCTTGCCCGTCACGGGCCAAGCGCGGTCGTGGCGCCCGCGGTTGTGCGGGCGCGAGAGTTTGCGACTTGGAGGGCGAGGTGCGGGAAGCGATCGACGAGAGCGTCCACGGACTGTTATTCGGTGATGGTCGTGCCGTAACGGAAGCGCAGTGCGATGGAAGCCGCCGAATCGTCCAGGGAGCCTGGGCTGATGGCTTCTGCCGATACCGGTAGGGGCTATACATGTTTTCAAATGCGCCGGTAAGGATGTCGGGAACGGAGCGGGGTCTGTGCCAAGTCGGAGAGGAAGCGTTGTCATCGTCCGCGGTGAAGGAGTCCTCCTCATCGAGCACCCACGACGTGGACTCGGGTACTGGGTCGTTTCCGGGCGGACGGCCAGAGAACTTCGAGCCGATCCCGGCCGCAGTGGCCTGTGAGATCCGCGAGGAGACCGGGCTCGATGTGGACGTGGAGGCCCCTCGTCGCGGTCTTCGAGGTCAACGATCGGTGGCACCGTCACGTGCTAAGGCATGCGTCGGCTATGCGTGCCGCCAACGAACCCGCGAGAAACACCATGTCGACCACGGGGATCAGTAGCCGTGTGACCTTAGATACTCGACCCCGGCGCTGGTGTGCCGTGCAACAGCCCTGCTACGCTCAGGTCGTCTTCGCAACGGTTGGCACCTAAGGCCCCCCGGAGGAAGTATTCATATAATGAGGGATGTAAGGGGGCGGAAGAACACCGATGGTCGCAGCTCGGGAGTTGACTCGATGATCGGTGCGCTGATCGTCGTGCCCGCTTCCGGTCTCGACTGCGAAAATGACCGGGGTGGAATGAAACGATGGGACCCTGGATGATGGGAGGTTGGGGCTGGGGCGCCGCCGGCTTATCGGGAATATTGACCCTCTTCTTCTGGCTGCTGATCATCGGTGGGATCCTGCTTCTGATCATCTGGGGCTTCCGGCAGGCTGGCCCGGTGGAACTTGCTAGCCACCGGCCGCTCGACATCGTGAAGGAGCGCTACGCTCGGGGTGAGCTGACCCACGAACAATACGAACAGATGCGCCGCGACCTGGAGTAAGCGAAAAAACGCGACGAGCCGCGCGATGAGGGCGAAGGGCCTGCTCCTGGCCGGTGTGGCGCTGCTCATCGTGGGGGCAGGTGGGCTGGTACTGCTCGGAAGTGGGGTTCCGGTCCAGCGGGCCGGGACCGCCCCGGATCGCGGCGCGTGGATTTTTCGCGCTGGGACCGACCCGGACGGGCGGCCTATTCCATATGCCGGTGGGATGATGATGCCGATGAGCTGCGCCGGCTGCCACGGCGTCGATGGCCACGGGCTCCAGACCCCGATGTTCGTCAGCCCAAACATCACGCGCCGCAATCTGACCAATCCGGCTGGAATGCTCGAACCAGACGGTACGCGGGGCCCGCGCTACACCGACGCCCTGATCCAACGGGCGGTGACTCAAGGAATCGATGCTGAAGGGAAGCCGCTTGCTTGGCCGATGCCTCGCTGGCAGCTCACGAGCCGCGAGTGGGGGGATCTGTTCGCTTATCTCAAGACGCTGCCCTGAGGAATGCGGTGGACCGACGAAGAATCTTTTCCGAATATTCTCATTTGATGTTGTGAAGCGTAACACCGCCTCAAATCTCCTAGGATAATATCCAGGATTGGCTCGATGTCATCCTACAGCTGCAGGAATTCCGGAGTATACACCGTTCGGTGGCCAGGGGAGATTCTTCTACGGCGATGCTATCCCGTCCAGCACCGCTACAGCCCCGAACGGCGGTTCCTGATGGGTCGGCGTGAGTACCCACAGGACCGGATACGGCGGCGCGGCATCAGGGTAGCTACCCATGCCGTCCGTGAGGAATACAGCCGCGCCCGTCAGGGGCGGGCGCGTCCTGCGCTTGGGGACACGCTGTGTGCGCGCGCAGCCGTGGTGTGCCGCGCGCGATCGCCGGCGGGAGTTAGATGCTCGCCTTGTCCCGTAGCGCCTGAGAAAGCGTCTCGAGCGTGGCCGGCGCGAGCGCGATGTGGCCGTTGTCGTCGCGGAGGGCGCCATGGCGTTTGAGGGCCTGCAGGTGGCTGTAGGCGGTTGACGTAGAGCCGAATCCCAGCTCATGAGCAAGTTCCCGCACGGTCGGGAGGCGGCCGCGGGTGGTAAAGAACTCGAGGACGACCTTGAGCACGTCCCGTTGACGCCGGGTCAGCGTGTTGGCCATGGTGCGTCGAGTGTACGCCCGGATGGGCGGGTCGCGCTCGCGAACGTGCGTAGCATGCCGGCGCGTACGCGCTTAGCCGAGGACAAGCCGCCAGCGCCCGCGCTCGACCGGCTGAAACTCGTCGGCGCGCTGCAGGGTTTGCCGGACCTTTCTCCCGCCAATTGCCGTTTGAGGGAGCGAGTAGGGCATAAGCGTGGGAAGGCAGAGGTTGGGGAGGTGCCGGCATCTCAACGATGTCGTCCTGGTGCCGCTTAGCGCGGCGTCGTTGGCGGTCGCGAAAATTGAAAGCTCTGGGTCGCAGCTGGCGATTGTCCTGGTAGGCACAGCGGTTGCCGGCTTCATGGTGGTGTTCAGCGTTCGGCTATAGGCACCCGCCACACCGGACGGCGACAAGTATGGGCTCGATGAAGGCGCAACCCATCCGTTGAAATGGAGGCGAGGTGCTAACGGAGGTGAGGGGTTGATGAGAGCGCAGCAAGTCGCCGGCATTGTGCTGGCGGCGACGATGGCGGCCGGACTGGCTGCCGGAGCCATGGCCCAGACACCGGCACCGTATGTGCGGGTGTTCGTCGACAACCAGCCGGTGACGTTTGACGTGCCGCCGGTGATCATGGGTGGGAGGGTGCTGGTCCCGCTGCGGGGCGTCTTCCAGCGGCTCGGCGCGGTCGTGGCGTGGGATGACACCACGCAGACCGTGCTCGCCCAGCGGGGCCCGACGAACGTGTCGCTTCGCATCGGCTCGACTCAGGCGATGGTCAACGGTCAGCCGGCCTCCATGGACGTGCCGGCGGTGCTCGTGAGTGGCCGCACGATGGTGCCGCTGCGCTTCGTCAGCCAGGCGCTCGGCACGCAGGTGGCGTGGGACGCGGCATCGACGACCGTCTCGATCGTAAGCCAGGCTGGGATCCCGCCGACGCAAGCCTATCCGCCGTCTCAAACCTACCCGCCGACGCCGCCGCCGTCCCAGACCTACCCGCCGGTGGCTCCGCCGTCCCAAACCTATCCCCCGGCGCCTCCGGCCGCCACGAGCAGCCTCCAGGGCACGGTCCTGTCGGTGAACCCGCAGGGACAGATCGTGGTGCAGTCTGGCGGCTCCGTCTACACTTACCAAGTGACGCCGGCCACTGCGATCAGTCGCACGAACGCCTCGACCGGCGCAGGCGGTTCGGTCGCTCTCGACGCGACCCAGCCGGGTGACGCCGTCGCCATCGTGGCCAGTCAAAACGGCGTGGCCCAGTCGATCCAGGCGAGCTACGCTGAGACCTCCGGGATCGTTAGCTCGATCTCACCCGGCGCGATCGGGCTGCAGAACGGGACCAGCTACCGCATGAACCCTTCGGCGGCGGTGGTCCAGAGTAACGGTGCCCCCGCCGCGCTGGCGCCCGGAGAAACCGTGGTGCTGCGCCTCAACCCGCTGACCAGCGAGGTCTGGGGCGTGCGCGTCCAGCAGGCCGCCATGCGGCCGATCGGCCCGGTGCAGATCTCGCCGAACCGGCCGCTGGGTCCTGGGGACACTCTCACCGTGGTCGCGAATGGCCCGGCGGGCGGCATCGCGTCATTCACGATCGGGGGGATCCAAGGCAACCTGCCGATGGCGGAGCAACCCGGACGGCCCGGTACTTATGTCGGCACCTATACAGTGCGGCCCGGTGATATCATCCAGAACGCGGCGGTGACCGTGCAGATCAGCGCCGGCGGCCAGAGTCAGACCGCAAGCGCGCCCACGAGCGTGACCATCAATGGGACGCCTAGGGCGCCGATCATCAGCAGCCCGCAAAACGGCGCGGTGGTCGAACTCCCGCTGACCGTGTCCGGGCGGGCGGCTCCAGGCTCCCTGGTCCAGGTCCAGGTAAACTACACCAGTACCGTCCTGCTGTTTAATGTAAACGGCTCACTGGGGACGCAGACCATCACCGCCGACCAGAATGGCAACTGGAATGCGACGTTCAGCCAGGAACCGGCGGTACGCCGCGGGCTGACCATGACGATCACCGCCACGGTGGTGGACTCGAGCGACCACCAGCTCTCGCCTGCATCCACCGTGACCGCAACCGTGCAGTAGGCGCTCCACTGCGGGACGTGCCGGGACCGCGGGAGGCCTAAGGGCTCGGGCCCACGCGTGTCGTACACGGCAAACATTCTCGGCAGTGCCGATACATGGACACCTAGCGATGGAAGACGTTGATCAGAATAAACCATCCGAGGAGCGCGAGCGCACCGAACAGGACGACCTGCCCGAGGACCCGGAACATCGCCCACTTCGCGGCTTCTGCCCAGCCGCGGCCCTTCGGGACGGTGCGCCAGCCGAAGGGGGTCCTGACGGTGTCCCACCCGCGGGATCCGAGGCGACGTTCCCCCCGATGGCGCTGTCGGCTCATTGTCGAGCGGCGACGCGTCGTTGATCACGCCGCCGTTTCGAATCCCGGATGAGCCGGCCGGCTTCGCGCTTCGTGAGCCCCTTCTCCGGCACGATTCGAAGCCACCGAAGGTATTTGAGTTGACCGGGGGTGGCCGGTGCCTCGAGGCGCGTCGCCTGTGCTTGGCGCTCGTTGAGCCGCAGGAGCGTGGCGTAATTGATGAGCTGGGACGCCTGGCCGGAGTTGAGGCGCTCAGGATGCGGAATCCGGAAGCGCCGGAGAATTTCGATCTGCTTCTGCGAGATCGGGTGGTTCCGCCACGCCTGGTCGCGCCGAAAAAGACCAAGCCGATCGTGGTACGTGCTGGTCATGTGGGCGTTGGCGAGCGCGGACGCGTCTGGAAGCGAGGCCACTTCAGCGAGTTTCGTGATCACCCTTGGGACCGCGAACCTCCCTGACCTCGTAGTGGTCGAGGGCGTTGGGCTGGATGACGATCCGGGCGGGGCCCGGCGCGTCGGACGGCGTCAGGGTGAAATCTCCCGTACCGGACCATCGGGCGTGTAGAGGCGCAGCCTCCGCAACGTAGCCCGACCCTCGACCACGCCGTGGTCGGACCACATCTTGAAGATGGCAGTCGTTGTCGGGCGGGAACCGGCGTTGAAAAAGGGTGGTCTGCTCTTCATGCGGCGCTCAGTTCAAATCTCAAAGCGATGACGAGCTCGTCGATATCGCGCAGCAGCACGCGAAGAGGGTCCACCAACACGATGTGGCCCGCGACGAGGTCGTGAAAACGATCATGGCGGCCTGACCGGTGGAGACAGTCAAACGACACATTACGGGATCTGTCGCTGCCCGTCGCACGGCCCTCTCGACCGAGTGCATCTCCAAACATCTTTGAGAACCGCCGAGCAACGAACGCTGGTGAGAAAGCTGCGTTCTTGAATTAAGAATTGAGCCGATCTACGGCGTCACCACGACGGTGCCCCGCATTCCTTCGGGAACGTGGACGACGCACCAGTACGTGAACGTCCCGGGCTGGGTGAACGTCAATGAATACTCGTCGGGGCCGGGCGGATTGAACGGGACCAGCAGCCCGGAATTGTAGTATGCATTTCCCTTATGGTCGGCGCCACCCGCGGGTTTGAGGACCGCGGGGTTGTAATAGAGCTTCGGCGGGGTCTCGGACTGGGGCTGGGGCACGATGAACGCCGGTACCTGACCGGTCCCCGGAAACGTCACCGTGTGAATCTCGTCCGGGTCCTTCATCACCCACCGGACTGTATCGCCGACCTTGACGGTCAACGGACTCGTCCCAAATGTGTAGATAGCGATACGCTGTTTCGCATCACCGACCAGGGACGCAGTCCAGATGGTGCCGTGCTCACCCGCAAAAGCGGCAGTCCGATTCGCAGACTGCAGCTTGGCCCCGGCCGCAAGACCCTGTGCCCGTGCCTGAGCCGCCAGTTGATCGTACTGCGCCTGCGTCTTGGGGTACGGGGTGCCCGCGGGCTGGACGACCATCGTGCCGACCTGGGCCGGGTGCAACAGACACTGATACGTATAGCGGCCCGGCTTTGTAAACGTGAGGGTCCAGCTCTTGTGGTCGCCCGCGAGGAGGCCGGAGTTGACGACGCCGGTCCCATCGTACGCTGGCCCACCCCCCGGAAACGCGACGCTCGAGGGAAACCGGACGCGCCCATCTGGCTCCGGCGCTGCGAGCGCCGGCGGCTTTGCGCCGGAGAAGAATGCCACCGTGTGCTCCACGGTTGCCCCGTTGGTGAAGGTTACCGTGTCGCCTGCGTCAACGGTGATCATCCGGGGATAGTAATCTAGGAGTTGGACCGCGTGATCCGGGGAGTCGGCGCCCACCGTGACGGTCCACGTCGTTCCCGCGGCGGCGGCACCGAGCCCGCCGGGCACACTCAGGCTGAACGCAACAGTCGCAACGGTCAGCAGAATTGCCGGTACTCGCCCCATGCGCTGCCCTTCCCCCCGGTCCGCCGGCAGGAGCGCGGACCTCGTTTCGCACTCGGGCGCGGTTCGCACCCGCTTCCGAAGAATCCTACCGTGCCGCGCCGAGGATGGGCCTTCGCCTCCCGGGCGAGGAAAGGGGTCGCATGGCTGTTGCGAGAAGGTCCCTCGGTCCAGGCGGCACTGGATCATACGCCGGCACTGACCGACGGGTTTTGAGGGAGGTGCGGTTATGCGGGTGTACCGGGTAACGGCCGCGGTGATCGCGGCTGTAATGCTCTTCGCGCCGGCCGGAATCGCGCAAACGCAAAACCACGTGCAGCTCTGGTACGGACTCGGCGGCGCCTGGGGTCAGGTGGTGCTGGACCTGGTCAAACAGTTCAATGCCTCGCATCCACAGATCGAGGTCGACGCGTCGTTCCAGGGCGACTACTATCAGGTCGTGCAAAAGTTGATGGCCGCGTACGCCGGCGGCGCCACGCCCGACATCGTCCAGACCGTCGACACCTCCGTTCCCCAGCTCGCTGCGGCGCACGCGCTCGCGGACTTGACCACGTTCGTCCGCGGATCGGACGGACTCGACATGAAGAACTTCATCCCCGCCCTCCTGCCCAACGGCTTCTACAAGGGTCAGATGTACGCGGTCCCGTTCAACCGCAGCACGCCCGTCCTCTATTACGACAAGGCCATGTTCCGGGCGCACAACATCGCGGACCCGGCGGCGCCGCTCTCGTGGACGCAGTTCCAGGCGATCGCCCAGCAATTGACCCAGCGGAGCGCCGGACGGGTATCGGTGTACGGCTTCGAGACGCCGATCAACTACTGGTTCTGGGAATCGCTCCTGTGGTCCGCCGGCGGTGCGGTCTTCGATCCCAAGGAGACGCGCGCGACGTTCGATAGTCCGGTTGGCGTCGAGACGGTCGACTGGTGGAAGCAGATGACCGACACCGGCGTCATGAAAGCACCGACGCCGGAAGGGTTCAAAGCCTGGGACGTCGCCCGCGCCGACTTCATTCAAGGCGTCGCGGCGATGATCTTCAGCTCGTCGGCCGACATCAACTATCTCTCGACCAACAGCAAGTTCCCGGTCGGCGTGACGTTCATGCCGGCCAAGATCAAGGGCGCCGCGGCAACCGGCGGTTCGTACTTGTCGGTTCCGGCGTCCACGAAGCATGCCAAAGAGGCGTGGACGTTCATCCGGTGGGTGATCCAGGACCCGCAGATGTACTACTGGGTCACGCACACAGGCTATGTCCCCGTCACGCGCTCCGCGCTCGAATACGCGCAGCTCCAGGCGTACTATAAGGCGCACCCCGAGTATTACGTCCCGGTCGCGCAGCTGCTCCGTTACGGCCACTCACAGCCGACGTCGCCGGTCTTCAACGGCACGTTCCACTACCTGGAGGATGCGCTGCGGGAGGTCGTGCTGGGCCATGCCCCGGCGGAGAAAGCGTTGCAGCAGGCCGCGGCCCAGATCGATCAACAGCTGGCCACGGTGAAGTGACGAATTCGAACCCGGGGGCGCCGGCCCGCGGCCGGCGCCCCTCGCCGTTCCCTCGGGCGGCGCGGGTCCGAGGGTACCTGTTCGTGCTGCCGGCCTTGCTGGTATTCGGCGTCTTTTTCTACTACGCGCTCGGCTTCAACATCTACCTGAGCCTGTCGTCCTGGAACCTCTTGAGCCCGGAGCGGCATTTTGTCGGTCTGGCCAACTACCGCGCCGTGCTCACGTCGCCGCGGTTCCATCGGACGCTCTGGAACACGATCCTGTACACTGCCGGGTCGACGGCCGCGTCCATGGTGGCCGGCCTCGCTCTCGCGCTCGGGCTCCGGCGCGTCACGCGTCTCGCGCGGCTCTTGCAGGGCGCACTGTTTGCCCCGTACGTCATCTCGTGGGTGTCGGTCGCGCTCCTGTGGCTGTGGCTCCTGGATCCGCAATACGGTCTGGTGGACGCCGTGCTCACGAGGCTGGGGCTGCCGGCGATCAGCTGGCTCGGCGCCGAGTCGGTCGCGCTCTGGTCGCTCGTCCTGCTGACTGTGTGGAAGGCCCTCGGCTACGACATGGTCACCTATCTGGCGGGCCTCCAGGCGATCCCGAGCACGGTCTACGAGGCGGCGGCGCTCGACGGCGCCGGGGCGGGCGCGCAGCTGTTTCGCATTACCCTGCCGCTCCTCGGGCCGACCGTCTTCTTCCTGCTTGTGACCTCCGTCATCTTCTCGTTCGAGGCGTTCGATATCGTCAACATCATGACGCAGGGCGGCCCGATTCACGATGCGACGTACCTGTTCGTCTATTTCATCTACGTGGTCGGGTTTCAGTACTTCCAGATCGGCCAGGCCGCGGCCGCGTCGATCCTGCTTTTCCTCGTCTTGTTCGTGCTCACCGTCCTGGAGTTCCGGTTCCTCCAGCGGCGAGTGTACTACGCCTCGTGAACGCGCCGGCGCGGGCCCGCAGCGCCGCCGTGCCGGTGACGCTCGCCGCCGCCGCGCTCGCCGTGGCGTTTCCGCTCTACTGGATCGCGGTGACAGCCTTCAAACCGAGCCCCGAGACCTTTCAGTTCCCGCCGTCGCTGTGGCCCCACCGGTGGGATCTCGATCCCCTGCGCACCGTCTGGCAGACGGCTCCGATGCTGCTCTACTACCGGAACAGCATCCTCGTCGCCGCCGGCATCCTGACCCTTCAACTGACCACGGTCATCCTGGCGGCCTATGCCTTTGCCGTGCTCGAGTTCCCCGGCCGCGACCTGCTATTCTACGCGTGCCTCGTTCCGATTATGATGCCGGAACAGGTCCTGTTCATCCCGGACTTCATCATCCTGCGGTCGCTGCATCTGCTGGACACGCTCGCGGGACTCGTGCTGCCGTTTGCGACGAGCGCCTTCGGCATCTTCCTCGTCCGGCAGGCCTTTCGGGGCATCCCCGGCGAGTTCATCGACGCGGCGCGGGCGGAGGGTGCCGGGGACCTCGCCGTGATCCGACACGTCATGATCCCGCTTGGCCGGCCGATGATCGTGACCTTTGCGGTCTTCAGTTTCGTGGTCCACTGGAACGACTACTTTTGGCCGCTCATCATGACCAACGCGGTGCCGGTCCGGACACTGCCGCTCGGCGTGGCGACATTCTACACTCAGGAGAGCGGGGTCGTGTGGAACCAGGTGATGGCGGCCAACCTCCTGCTCGTCCTCCCGATCCTTGTCGTGTTCGCGCTCGTTCAGCCGTACATTGTCCGCGGATTCCAACTGACGCTTCACTGAATCCGGAGGCAGCCGATGAGCCGCAGTACGGCACGCGGGCAGCGAATCTGGGGCAGCGACGCTTCGTTGGGCACCGCCCATCGGGGCGCGCCGCGGCACGCACCGGAGAACACGCTGGCGTCGTTTCGGGTCGCGCTGGACGACGGCGCCCGCTCGATCGAATGCGACGTTCAGCGGACCAAGGACGGCCATCTGATGGTGATTCACGATCAGACCGTAGACCGGACGACGGACGGGCATGGCCGGGTCGGAGCGTTCGCGCTGGACGAACTCCGGCGCCTGGACGCCGGGCGGTGGTTTGATCCGGCGTTCGCGGGAGAACGCGTCCCGTTGCTGGACGAGGCCATGGCGCTTATTCGCGGCCGAGCCACGCTGCGGGTGGAAATCAAGAACGCCCCGATGATCTACGATGGGATCGAGCAGCAAGTGCTCGAGGCGATTCACCGCCACGGCATGGACGAAGAGGTGCTCGTCACCTCGTTCGACCACGAGAGCGTGCGCAGGATACGGATGCTGTCGTCGCAGACCCCTACGGGGATCATCTTTACCGGCCGTCTCATTGATGCCGCCGCCGCAGCGCGCGCTGCCGGCGCGGATGCGGTCTGCATGAACTGGGCGTACGTCACCGCCGACATTGTCGCCCGCGCACACGCTGCAGGACTGCGTGTGTTCGCGTGGCCGGTGGACGACGAGGACCGGTTCCGCCACTGCCGCGCCGCCGGCGTGGACGGCATGACCTCCAATGAGTACCGGCTTCTCGCGCGGTGGTTGCGCGAGGCCTGAGATACTGAAACAGATTCGCCGCCGACGTGTCCTGCCTGCGGCCTGACCGTCATCAGGAACAGCACGATCACGAGCAGCAGCGTCACGATCCCGCCCCAGATCGCCCAGCGCTTGCTCGCCCGCAGATACGTCTCGGGAAGCGGACCGGCGCGCGCGTCCGTCGCCAGCGCGGCCATGCGCCGCTGCGCGGGTACGAGAAAGATCAGCCACAGCAGGATCGCGAGGTAGAGCAGCGTCTGGCCCCAGTCGAGCCAGTGAAGACCGTGGAGCGGCCACGGCCGTTTGGCCGCCATCGCGTATCCCGCCGCGATGATGAGGATCACGCCCGGAATCGTCAAGAAGTAATCGGCGCGCACAATGGTTCGCGCCGCGCTGCAGCCGGGGTGCGCCCGACGATGGGCGCGATCTCGTCGAAGGGGACGGCGAACACGTCGTGCAGCACGAACGCGAGCCGCTCGGCGGGAGCCAGCCTTTCAAGTACCACGAGCAGAGCGAGACCAACTGAATCCGCCAGCAGCGCTTCATGTTCGGGGTCGGTCTCATCCGCAGGAGGGTCCGGCAGGTGCACGCTCAGAGGCTCCTCGCGACGCGATCGGCGCGAGCGCAGCGTATCCAGGCACACCCGCGCCACGGCCGTCGTCAGCCATCCCTCGAGGTTCTCGACGCCGCCGGTGTCGGAGCGGCTGAGCCGGAGCCAAGCCTCCTGCACGGCGTCGTCTGCGTCACTCGGCGAGCCGAGCATCCGGTAGGCCACCGCCCGCAGGCGGCTCCGATGGGCCTCGAATCGCTCCGCCAGCCGTTCGTGTTCGTCCGTCCGTCACATTTCCTCGTCGCGTTTCGTCATCGCAGTGACGAACGAAACCCGCCCGGTGTGACAAGGACACCGGTTCAGCAAGGACACATGTAGACCCCTGGAGGAGGCGCATCATGCAAGCACGGATGAACAACCCGGCGATGATCGTTCCTGAGGCCATGCGGGCCCTGCAGGCGTTGGCGAAGGCGACGGAAAAGGGCGGCGTGCCGTCGCGGACGCGAGACCTTGTCACGCTGCGCGCGAGTCAGATCAACGGCTGGAACCGCCTCAACGTCAGCACCAAACAGGTGGCGGTTTACGCGGGATTCTGCGGGACAGGTCTGTTCGATGTCGGGTAGCGTCGCAACGAGGAATACCTAGATGGATTCACCGATTCGTCGACTCATCGCCGCGGCAACGCTCGTCAACGGCCTGTTGGCGAGCGGCAACATCAATCGCAACTTGATCGACATGCCGGCGTGGCGACATGTCGGTCCGCTCGGTTGGGCCGCGTTCAGCTGGCACGCGGACCTTGGCCGGACTGCGATGATCCTGTATCCGGGCGAAGCGTTCGCCGGGGTGATCTTGTCGGTGGCCGTCGCGGCGATGTTCCGGCGCGACCGAACGGCCCCGCGTGTCGCAGCGATTCGGGTCTATGCGGCGGCCCTCCTCACCATTGGAGGCTTGCTGTTCACGATCAAAGCGGCGCTCGTCATGCTCAGCGTGAGACATCTCGGGAACGACCCGGTCGCGCTGCAACGCGCGTTCGATGGATTCGAATTCCGGGGCTGGTGGCGAGGCGTGTGTCAGTGTTCAGCGTACTTGGCAAGTTTCTGGGCCCTGCTCGCGTGGACAGGCGCAGATCCGACGCCACCGACGTTCAGGTAGTTCGAGATGGATAGTAAGCCCGCCACATCCCTTACGGAACTCGAGGTGCTTATCGTGGGCGCCGGTCCCAGCGGGCTGACGCTCGCTGGTCAGCTTGCACGATTCAACGTTCGCTTCCGGATCATTGACAAGGCGAATGACCGCGCGCGAGAGTCGCGGGCGCTCGCCGTGCAGGCGCGTAGCTTAGAGGTGCTGCAATGCCTTGGATTAGGCGAAATGCTGGCCAGTCGCGGACGTACGACTACTCGCTTGATGCTGCACGTCGATCGCGGCGAGCCCGTGAGCATTGACCTCGGAAGCATCGGCCGCTCGGACACTCGCTTTCCGTACATTCTATTTGTCTCGCAGTCGGACACCGAAGCAGTGTTGACCGAGCACCTCGTGTTGAAGGGCGTGGCGATCGAGAGAAGCGTCGAACTGGTGAGTTTCGAACACGACCAGGATTCGTGCCGCTGTCTGTTGCGGCATGCTAACGGTCGCGAGGAGCAGATCCGCGTATCGTATCTGGTCGGCTGCGACGGAGCGCACAGCACCGTGCGGAAGGGTGCCGGCATTCCTTTCGAAGGAGGCGCCTATCCACAGGAATTCGCGCTCGGGGACGTTGAGGCCGATGGGCTCATGCCACTCGACGCGATCCACGCGTTCGGGGCGGGGCGGGGTTTCGCGATGTTCTTCCCGCTCGGCAAGCCAACCACATGGCGAGTCATGGCGATGGAGGCCGGCGGTGCGCCCGATCGCGTAGTCAGCGACCACGACGAGGTCACCACACACGAGCTCTCGCTCGCCGATCTGCAAGGAATCGTGACCGATCCCACATACGGGTCCGTGACCCTCCGCGACGCTGCGTGGCTTACGCGCTTTCGATTACATCATCGCCAAGCAGCACAGTACCGAAAGGGTCGCATCTTCTTGGCGGGCGACGCGGCGCACATCCACAGCCCCGTGGGCGCTCAGGGGATGAATACCGGCATTCAGGACGCGTGGAATCTAGGCTGGAAGATCGCGTTAGTGGCTCACGGACGGGCAGATGATCGGCTGATCGATACCTACAACGACGAGCGTTGGCCCGTCGGCCGGACGCTACTACGTGCCACGGACCGCCTCTTTTCGGCGTTTGCGCGATCCCTGTCCGGCAATCAAGCCATTATGTGGCTTCGGCGAATACTCGTCCGCGGGGTTCTCGCGCCAGCCCTGAGGCACCCAAGCCTTCGCGCACTCGGATTCCATTTCGTATCGCAGCTGGGCATTCACTACCGAACAAGTCCCCTCGTCACCGAAGGCGATCCGCCGCTGCGGCGAGGGCCGAGAGCTGGTGACCGTCTGCCCGATGCCCCTGTGCGACGCGCCGGCGTGGTGACATACCTGCAACAGGAACTCTGCGGCGCTCATCACCACCTATTGCTCTGTGGTCCATTCAACGTATGGGACAAGCGCCAACTGAGCGATCTAACCCAGGCCTCCACGGGTTTGATTGAGATCAAACACTTGACGCGCGACGATGCGGCAGAAGCGCTCGTTGACGCCGATGGTCAGGCGTTTGCGCGGCTCGGCATCGAGAACACCGGTCAGTATCTCGTTCGTCCGGATGGGCATGTCGCCTTCCGGTGCGCGGGGACAGATCTGCGAGGGGCGACGGAGTATCTCACCCGATGGTTACCGGCATCTCGCGCGTAGCAGCTAGCGGACCACAACGCACCCACCGTACGCCGCTCCTCGATCTTTTTTGCGAAGGATACAGCAGCAGCTGTTGCTCCGAGCCAAGCCACAACCCACATCCGCGCCATCGGTGACACCCCCTCTGTGACCTGTTCGGTCTCTCCACAGATGTCCTCGCAGGACCATCAGTGAAACGGTAGTACCTGCACCGTGAGACGTTGTCACGGTCCTGTCACGGTACGTTTTCATTTTCGCAGCCGCGGCGCAGAATGGGCTCGGCACCCCAACAGTCGCACCCGCGCGACCACACTTTTTCCCACACCAGCGGGCGAGGCGGGGCGCTCCTCTCTGCCCGCGCCTCGAACCGCGTACGCTTCGTGCGTGCCGTCAGCGACAAAGTGATGCGACCAGCGTTCAAGTTCGGCTATGCTGCGTCTCCCGGAGCGTCTCGAGCAGCCAAAATACCGCAGGGCAGGTTGCGTCGCGGCGCTTCACGAGGTGGCTGGCTACCAGTGACACATCTGTTACGGGGTGGTTACCTGCGTGTGAGACCTGGGGGGATATAGAGATGTGGAAGCGATTGCTCGAGAGATCGAGGCCGCGAACACAGGTGACCTATGGGACTTGACACAGTCCGCACGAATGCAGTCACCGCCCCGACATTGCCATCCTCACTGGTAGCCGGCGTCGGCGCCGGCGCCGTTGCCGGCTTGGTGAACGTTGGCGTAGTGCTTCTCCTCCACGTTCGTCTCCCGCCCGCCGATGCCGCCGCTGGATCGTCCGTACTGGCAGGTGCACTCGGCGGTGTCGTCTACTGGTTGTGGAGCCGCATCTCGCCGCGGCCGGTCGCCGCGCTGTGGCTGACGAGCCTTCTCGTGGCGACTGTTGACAGTATCGTGGTCGTGACGTTGCCCTTTCCGGCCGTCCGGCACCTCCCGCTGGTGCCGTTTGCGGGGATCGTGACGCCACTCCTACAGATGCTCGCCCTGTTCCACATCGGCCGATTTTCGCACCATTACATCTCAATCGCGTCCATCGGTCCAAGCCTCGCGCAGCATTATATCTGCGCGATCGTGGTGAGCTTGTTGATTCCTGCGATCTCCCGGTCGATCGGGTTCAGTTTTAATGCACAGCGCTAATCCGCTCAGGAGGCCAATAGATGAGAATCGCCTTGCCGATGATATTTGCTCGAGGTACATAGCCGAAGAACCGGCTGTCCTCGCTGTTGTTGCGGTTGTCGCCCAGCACGAAGTACATCCTCGATGGGACCGTGATCGGTCCGTAGTCGCCGAGGTCCGGCCGAATTGTGTAGCCTTTCGCGGAGATTCGCTGGCGGCCCACGAACACTACGCCCTCCCTGAGCCGGATGCGTTCGCCAGGCAGCCCGATGACGCGCTTCACGAAGTCGCGCGCTGGGTTCAATGGAAGGCGGAAGACAACCACGTCGCCACGGCGGACCGGCTCGAAGCGATACAGAAACTTCGCGACGAGAATCCGGTCGTTGACCATGAGCGTCGGTTCCATCGACCCGGAGGGAATGTAGAACGCCTGGGCGATGAACGTGACGATGACGAGACTGAGCACCGCCGCAGGAATGCAGGCGTCCAGCGTTTCGACGATGGATCTACGGATGGCCTGCGGAATCTGCAACTCACGTTTGATGATGATCCGGGATGCCAGCAGCACGGCGGAGGCCCCGAGGATGATAGTACGGACGCTTAGGGTGTTCACGGGCGTGCCACGCTGCTCTCCCTTAGCCCGGCTCTCCTTGCCGATCGTCTCCCTGAGATTGTAGAGCCGGGCGAGCGAGACACGCTCGTCGCGCGTACCCGGCTCCGGCGTTCTGGACGAGACTGATCGCGACGCGGACTGTGGTACCCGTACCCGAGGGCGCTACATTCGCAGTCCGGCCGACCGGACCGCCTGATCGTGCCAGCCCTCAGTAGCGCTATCTGCCAGCCTCACGGTCGCGTTGTCCTTGCGTCCACTATCCACCGTTGTGGGCTTGTCTGATCGCCCAAGACGCCGGCGCCGATATCAATCCGTACGTTGGACCAATGACTCTGGCCGAGGGTGGCGCCTTACCAGCCGCCCCCACCCTTGCTGCTGCTGGAGGTGCTGCTCGGGCTGCCAGACGCCGCAGCCGGCAGGCCAGGCTTGGTCGCGAACCATTTGCCGAGCAACCCGTCGCCGGTCGCTTGGCCGGGAGCAGTGTCTCCCGAGTACGTGTACAGGAGGTGGCCATTGTAGCTTACTTGGGAACCGTTGTCATCGTTGACGATGCTGAGCTTGCCGGATAATCCCGCGGCATGGGTTGGCATGGATTTGCTCAACAACGGCGGCCACGTCTTCGCGCACCCTCCCGTGCACGCGGCCTTAGTTGGGGTATCAGGAGTGAAGTGATAGAGCGTCATGCCTCGGGTATCGGTTAAGATCATCTCGCGCTTGCCCTGCACCGTGGCCATAGCCATGTTTACCGTGTAGACGGTCCCGGGCGTGGGAGATTGGCTGGGTGGCGGGGCTGGTTGTGGAGTGGGTGGATAGTTGTATTGAGCCGATGCCACCCCGACCGACGCTACCAATGAAAGAAGCATAGCGCTCAGGAAACCGCGTCCTGTCCTCCACATGGAGCTGCCTCCTTGATCATCGTTGTTGCATGCACCATCATTCCCTCTTGGGCGTCACGGGATTGTCAGCAACACGTAACAGGCATGTAGCTTTTGCCCGGGGGAGCGGCGGGAGGGTGCAATGATCGCCAGGGGTCGGGCTGTGATCATCCGATCCTATGAGAACGAAAACGAATTGTGCGTTGGCCGGGCTTCGACGGAGGGACCGTCCTCCGGATCGGAGGCACTGGCTACTGCGTGTACTGCCGAGGGACGCAGCACCCAGCGGGGTGCCGGTGCGGCGGGGCGCGCCCCGGCATCGGGTCGCACCGACGCGTCGGTTCCTACTGAAACTTGTTGGGGAACTGTTTGGCGATGCCGTCGGCCAGGGTGTCGGAGAGCGAGTAGATCTGTTTGATCATCGGCTCCCACTCGTCCGCCTCGCCGGACCAGTCTTCCTTCGCGACCGCGTCGATTGCCATAACGTGGTGCTGCACGTGGCTCACGAGAAGCCCGTAGACCGCCCCTTCGGGCAGGTTGGGGTTTGCGGAGCTGACGAACGCGGCGATCGCCTTGCCGTTGCGCTGCAATGCCGCCACGGCAGCCTTCTTCTCTGCCGCGTTGCCGCGGAAGCCGTTGGCGAAGGCGGCCTTCATGTAGCCCTTCACCGCCTGATAGTGCCCGACGAACAACGTGGTGAACTTGTCGGCGGCCGCCTGACCGTAGGCGGGCGCGATCGATCCTCCGATGGCTTTGGCATTCTTCAGGCCGTACTCGTCGGCTTCGGCCGCCGCGCCTTTGATACCGAGCCGGGTCGCGATCACGAGGTCTCTCACCCAAAAGACATGGTCGGCGTAAAGCCCACGCAGCGTCATTTTCAGTTCGACGGCCTTCGCCGGGTTGGGCGCCGTCGTCTTGCTGTGTGCCGGGGGAGTGATCCAGACGGCCACACTGATGGCCACTAGGATGGTCAACATCAGCCGCGCGGCGTCCTGCTTGTAGGCCAACGTATGTGCGAAGACCCCGATCCTCCGCATAGTGACCACCTCCAGGGATTCTTGTTCCTTCATGGGGACGGCTTCAAGCCTCGTCCTGCTTGCTTGCGTGTCACCGTAGAGGGTGGGTGTCACAGGGATGTCGCGCGGCTGTAACGACGTTGTACGCGGTCTGGAAGTCCGCGGCTCGACTCCGCTTGTTTCCGCAGGAGCGAGCGCGGGGGACGCGCAGGTACTTCGACCTTCCCTCGGTCTTCCGACAGGCCGGGCGGTCCTGAGCATACTCCGTTGGCCTGCTCGACCTCCTGGACGAGCCACTGGACCGCCTCAACGCACTCCTCCCGGGCGGGCAGGACATGGACACCGCTTTGGGGGACACCGCGCCGATGGCACGCAGGCGGCGCCAGACTGCGCAAGACGTTGCCAGAAATTGCAACGGGTATTACACTACTCTCCGGCACGCGTTCGTCGCGCGTGCCACCGAGAAAGCTGCCGGCGGGGGCTGGGAACAAGCCACCTGAAATCACGGGACGCGTAATGAGGCGGACGACCACGGATGTTCCTCGATGCCAGCGGGCCCCGAGCGAGCGTAGGAGAGCCCGCGGGGTCTTCAGCCGGATCTGCCGCATCCTGGCCGGTCTGATTGTCCGCAGTGGAGGTTGGGCAGCGCCCGCGGGCGAGGAGAGTGTGACAACCTCGCCGGGTGGCGTTCGTTGCCTGCGACGAGAATGCCACGCTGCTGGCGTTTGATCTCACGGCGAAGCGCGTGGTGGATACGCAGACCGTCGGGCCGGATCCCGACGTGCTCGCTCTCGATCCCGGCCTGCGGCGCGTG
>DASYZR010000021.1 GCA_035945995.1 bacterium | reverse complement strand
GGCGGCACTAGGGGTTCGGGGTCCCGACGGCGGTGAGCGTCTACCTCGACTACGCGGCGACGACCCCCGTGGACCCCCGCGTGCTCGCCGCGATGCTCCCCTACTTCAGCGAGCGCTGGGGCAATGCCAGCAGCACGCATGCCTTCGGGCAGGAGGCGCGGGCGGCGGTAGACCGCGCGAGGCAAGAGGTCGCCGCGCTGCTCGGCGCGCGGCCGGGCGAGATCGTCTTCACCGGCGGCGCGACCGAGGCCGACAACCTGGCGGTGCTCGGCGTCGCAAGCGCCGCCGGACGCGCCGGGGGGCACGTGATTACGTCCGCGATCGAGCACCACGCGATCCTCGAGGCGTGCCAGGTGCTCCGACAGCGCGGCGTCGAGGTGACGGAGGTGCCGGTCGGCGCGTCCGGGATCGTGGATCCGGACGACGTGCGCCGCGCCCTGCGGCCGGACACCGCGTTGATCTCGATCATTGCGGCCAACAATGAGATCGGCACGCTGCAGCCGCTGCCGGAGATCGGGACCGTCGCGCGGGAGCACGGCGTGCCGTTCCATTCGGACGCGACCCAATGGGTCGGCGCGCTGCCGTCGCGGGTCGACGACCTGCGCGTCGACCTGCTTTCGCTTTCCGGTCACAAGCGGTACGGGCCGAAGGGCGTCGGCGCCCTCTACGTGCGGACCGGCACGCCGCTCACGCCGCTGCAGCGAGGCGGGGGCCACGAGCGCGGCCGCCGCGGCGGAACCGAAAACGTGCCGGGGATCGTCGGGTTCGGCGCGGCGCTGCGCATCGCCGGCGAGACGATGGAGGCGGAGACGGCGCGCCTCGCCGGCCTGCGCGACCGCCTGATCCAGGGCGCGCTCGGCATTCCCGGGGTCGCGTTGAACGGCGATCCCGTCCGCCGGCTTCCGAACAACGTGAATCTCTCGGTCGAGGGCACCGACGGCCAGTCGCTGGTGATCGGCCTCGACCTCCGCGGCGTCGCGGTGAGCGCGGGCGCGGCATGCTCCTCGGGGACGATCGAGGCGTCCCACGTGCTCACGGCTCTCGGCCTCCCGGCCGAGCGCGCGATGTCCGCGATCCGGCTGACACTCGGCCGGCCGACGGAGGCGGCGGAGGTCGAGGCGGCGCTCGAGGCGCTGCGCGCCGTGGTGACGCAGGTGCGGCGCGCGGCGTAGCGGAGGCGCCGCCCGCGCTCGTTGACACTACTTGGCGCTTCTGCAATTATGGGCGGTGAGCGCCTGTCGGGCGCGGCGTCACAGCGTTGGCACTCCAGAGGGGCACATCGATGTCGGGCTACGTCCCCGTGCTGGTGCACTTCACGCTCGCGCTCCTCCTCGCCGGCACGCTGATGGGTCTCCACATGGCGGTCGGAGGCCGGCGCGCGACGCTGCAAAAGGGCCTGCCGTACGAGGCCGGCGTGTGGCCGTCCGGCAGCGCCCGGGAGCGCGTTCCCATTCGCTACTATCTCGTCGCCATGCTGTTCATTCTGTTCGACGTGGAGATCGTGTTCGTCTATCCGTGGGCGGTGCTCGTCCGCGAGTTGGGGCCGGCCGGCATCGGCGAGATGTTCGCCTTCCTCGGGCTGCTGGCCGTCGGCTACGTCTACATCCTGAAGCGGAGGGCCCTCGAGTGGGAGTGATCGCGACCGAGCGCGACGTCGAGCGCAACGTCCTCACGACGACGATCGACCGGCTGCTCAACTGGGCGCGCGCGAGTTCGGTGTGGCCCGTGCAGTTCGGCCTGGCGTGCTGCGCCATCGAGATGATGTCGAGCGCCGCGTCGCGCTTCGACATCGCGCGGTACGGCTCCGAGTTGTTCCGCGCCTCGCCGCGGCAGGCCGATCTCATGATCGTCGCCGGCCGGGTCAGTCAGAAGATGGCGCCGGTCGTCCGCCACATCTACGACCAGATGCTCGAGCCCAAGTGGGTCATCGCGATGGGCGACTGCGCCAGCACGGGCGGGCTCTACAACAACTACGCCGTCGTGCAGGGCGTCGACAAGGTCATCCCGGTCGACGTCTACATCGCCGGCTGCCCGCCGCGGCCCGAAGCCCTGCTCCACGGCCTGGGTCTGCTGCAAGACCTGATCGCGCGCGGCGCCACCGCCCGGCAGCGCTAGGCCTGTGGATCGCGAGGCGGGGATGCAGGAGTCGCTCCTCGACCGGCTGCGCCCCCACGTGCCGTGGGGCCTCACCACGCCGCGGGAGGAGCGAGGCCGCGCGATCATCCTCGTCACGGTCGGCGCCCTGCTCGACGTGCTGCGTGCCGCGCGCGAACGGCTCGGCCTCGACATGCTGATCGATCTTACGGCGTGGGACCGCCTCCCGTCCGTGCCCCGCTTCGAAGCGGTCTACCTGCTCGGCCGCGCCGGCTCGGGCGACCGCCTGACCGTCAAAGTGCAGGTGGACGGCGAGCCGCCGCGCCTGCCGACGGCGACGGCGCTTTACCCGGCGGCCGCGTTCCCCGAGCGCGAAGTCTACGACATGTTCGGCGTCGTGTTCGACGGCCATCCCGACCTGCGGCGGATTCTCATGCCGGACGACTGGGAAGGCCATCCGCTGCGCCGCGACATCCCGCTGTCCGAGGAGCCCGTCGAGTTCCACGGGCACACGCCGAAGGTGCCGAGCGCGATCATCCCCTACTTCCCGCCGGGCAGCGGATCGGGGTCGGGCGGCGCCGCCGCGCCGAGCGCGGGATCCCCCGCCCCCTCCAGGGGGGACGCCGGCGGCGACGCCCCCGCGCCCGACCCGGGCGCCGGGGAGGATCGGAAATGACGGACGCGGTCGCGCACGGGGGCGAGACCCTCACCCTGAACGTCGGGCCGCAGCACCCCGGGACGCACGGCGTGCTGCGCCTCGTCCTCGAGCTGGAGGGGGAGATCATCCGGCGCGTGACGCCGGAGCTCGGGTATCTCCACACCGGCATCGAGAAAGAGATGGAGGCGCGCACCTATCTGCAGAACGTCACTCTGGTCGACCGGGTCGAATACCTGGCGAACTACAACGAAGAGATGGCGTTCTACCTCGCCGTTGAGCGCCTGCTCGGCGTCGAACCGCCGCCCCGCGCGCGGGCGATCCGGCTGCTCATGTGCGAACTCAACCGGATCGGCAGCCACCTCATCTATCTCGCCGCGGCCGCGCTCGACGTGAACGTCAGCAGCGTGTTCATGTACGCGATGACCGACCGCGAGAAATACCTCGATCTCTCCGAAATGCTGTCGGGCCAGCGCATGATGCCCGGTTACTTCCGTCCCGGCGGCGTCGCGCTCGATCTGCCGGACGGGTTCGTCGCGGCGGCGCGGGCCTTTCTCGACGATCTGCCGGGCCGGCTCGACGAGTACGAACGGCTGCTCGACGACAATCTGATCTGGCGGGAGCGGCTGGAAGGCGTGGCGGTGCTGTCGCGGGAGGACGCCGTCGCGCTCGGGGCGACCGGGCCGGTGCTGCGGGGCTCGGGCGTCGCGCACGACTGCCGCAAGGTGTTGCCCTACGGCGGCTACGACGCGGTCGAGTTCGATGTGCCGATCCGCACCGAGGGGGACGCCTACGCGCGGTACCGCGTGCGGATGGAGGAGATGCGGCAGAGCCGGCGGATCGCGCTCGCGGTCCTCGACCGTCTGCCGGACGGGCCGATCATCGTGGACGACCGCAAGATCGCACTGCCCCCGCGCGCGGAACTCGCCCGGAGCATGGAGGCCGTGATCCATCAGTTCAAGCTGGTGAGCGAGGGGATCCGTCCGCCGGCCGGCGACAGCTACGTGGCAACCGAATCGCCCCGCGGCGAGAAGGGGTACTTCATCGTGAGCGACGGCAGCAACCGCCCGGTCCGCGCGCACATCCGGGCGGCGTCCTTCTACAATCTTCAGACGCTGCCGGCGATGCTGGAGGGCCACCCGCTCTCGGATCTCGTCGTCGCGATCGCGAGCATCGACATCGTGCTGGGAGACGTGGACCGGTAGTGGCCCGCCTCCTCTCGCCGGAGACGCTCGAGACGATCGCCGCGTCACGGGCCCGCTACGCCCGGGCCCAGTCGGCGCTCCTGCCGGCGCTGCACGCGGCGCAGGCGCAGGTCGGCTACCTGCCCGAGCCCGCGCTCGCCGACGTCGCGGACGCCCTCGGCGTGCCGCTTACGGAGGTGGCGGCCGTCGCGACGTTTTATTCGATGTTCCACACGGAGCGGATCGGGCGGCACGTGGTGCGCGTGTGCACGAACCTGTCGTGCCAGCTGAACGGCGCGGAGCCCGTGCTCGACCGGCTGTGCGCGCGGCTCGGCATCCGGCCCGGACAGACGACCGCGGATGGCGGCGTGACGCTCGAGATCGCGGAGTGCCTGGCCGCGTGCGAAGAGGCGCCGGTGCTGCTGGCGGACGCCGATCGCGTCGCGCGGGTCACCCCCGACGCGGTCGACGGCCTCGTCCGGGCGCTTGCGGATGGCTGAGCCCATCCTCACGAGGCATCTCGGTCCCGAGCGCGCGTCCATCGACGCGTATCTCGCGACGGGCGGCTACCAGGCCGCGTCGCGGGCGCTCCGGACGATGACCCCGGACCAGGTCGTCGAGGTGGTCGACCAGAGCGGCCTCCGAGGCCGCGGCGGTGCCGGCTTCCCGACCGGGCGCAAGTGGAAACTGACGCCGAAGCGCGAGGGCGAGCCCCGGTACCTGGTCGTGAACGCGGACGAGGGGGAGCCGGGCACGTTCAAGGACCGGACGCTCATCGAGGGCGACCCGCACGCGATCCTCGAGGGCAGCCTCATCACCGCCTACGCGAACGACGTGCACCAGGCCTACATCTATCTCCGCGGCGAGTTCTTCCTCGGGTACGACCGGCTCCGCCGGGCGCTGGCGGACGCGTACGCGCGGGGATACTTCGGCCGCGACATCCTCGGGAGCGGCTTCGACCTCGAGATGACGATCCACCGCGGCGCCGGGGCCTACATCTGCGGCGAGGAGACGGCGCTGCTCGAGAGCCTCGAGGGCCGGCGGGCGTTCCCGCGGCAGAAGCCGCCGTACTATCCCGCCGTGCGCGGCCTCTACGACCGGCCGACCGTGCTCAACAACGCGGAGACGATGGCGCACGTCCCCTACATCGTGGCGATGGGGCCGGAGGCCTATAAGGCGGCCGGGCCGCCCATCCTGTACTCGGTCTCGGGGCACGTGGTGCGCCCGGGGGTCAAAGAGCTGCCGATCGGCACGCCCCTGCGCGAGATCATCTTCGAGCACGCCGGGGGGCTCCGGCCCGGCCGGACGCTCAAGGCCATCTATCCCGGCGGGTGTTCGTCGGCGATTCTGCTGCCCGAGCACCTCGATACCCCCGCGGACTTCGACTCGCTGGCGAAGATCGGGACCATGCTCGGCTCGAGCGCGATCATCGTGATGGACGATACGACCTGCATTCCGGCCCTGGTGGGGAGGGCGGTGGAGTTCTATCGCGACGAGTCGTGCGGCAAGTGCACGCCGTGCCGGGAAGGCACCGTCTGGCTGAGCCAGATCTTCGAGCGGATCCTCGGCGGGCACGGCCGGATGGAGGACCTCGGCCTCCTCGACGACATCGCCCGTAACATGACGGGTACGTGCTTCTGCCTGCTCGGGGAGAGCGTGCCGCCGACCCTCCGGGCGTCACTCACGTACTTCCGCGACGAGTACGTCCGCCACATCCAGACCGGCACGTGCGACTTGGCGCCGGCGACCGTGGCATACGCCGAGCGCGGTTCGCGTGTCACGCCGACGCCGCTGAGCAACCACGCCGGGGGCCACGACGCGAACGAGGGTGTGAGGACATGAGCCGCGCCGCCGCGGATCCGCCCCCGGCCCCCGACTCGCGCGGGGTGGTCCTGCGCCCCGGGCCTTCGACCGGCCAGGGCACCGAGGCGACCCGCAGGCTGGATTGGCCCGCGGCCGCGCCGCCGGGGCCGGCCGTCCCGATGGTCCACCTGACGATCGACGGCCGGACCGTGGCCGTTCCCAAGGGAACGACGGTCTGGCAGGCCGCCCGCCAGATAGGCATCGAGATCCCGGTGTTCTGCTACCACGACCGCATGCCGCCGCTCGGCGCGTGCCGGATGTGCTTCGTCGAGGTGGAGAAGATGCCGAAACTCGCCACCTCGTGCACGCTCGAGGCCCTGGAGGACATGGTCGTGCGCACGGCCACCGAGCGCGTAAAGCAGGGGCAGCGCGGCATCCTCGAGTTCCTGCTGGTCAACCACCCGCTCGACTGCCCGATCTGCGACAAGGGCGGCGAGTGTCCGCTGCAGGACAACACGCTCAAGTTCGGTCCCGGCGCGAGCCGGTTCGTCGAAACGAAGCGCACCTACGGCAAGCACGTGCGCATGGGCTCCGTCCTGGTGCTCGACCGCGAGCGCTGCGTGCTCTGCTGGCGGTGCGTCCGGTTCGGCGAGCTCGTCGCAGGCGACGACGCGCTGAAGGGCTTCGAACGAGGATACCACAGCCAGATCGCGACGCCGTTCATGGAGCCCGTGGAGAGCAAGTTCATCGGCAACACGATCGCCATCTGTCCGGTCGGGGCGCTGACGAGCGCGACGTATCGGTTCCGCTCGCGGCCGTGGGACATCCGCCAGCACGAGAGCGTCTGTGCCCACTGCGGGTGCGGGTGCGCGACGACACTCGACGTGCGGGACAACGACCTGACCCGGACCCGCGCCCGCGAGCATCCGGAGATCAACGACGTCTGGCTCTGCGACAAGGGGTTCTTCGGCTACGAGTTCACGGGGAGCCGCGACCGGCTTCGCACGCCGCTCGTCCGGGACGGCGGGGCGCTGCGCGACGCGACGTGGGACGAGGCGCTCGACCGGGTCGCGGAAGCGGTGCGGCGGACGCCGTCCGACCGGATCGGCGTGATCGGCGGCGCCCGCGGCACGAACGAAGACGCGTATCTCCTGACCCGAGTGTTTCGCGGGATCGTGGGCACCAACTCGATCGACTTCCGCGACGACACGGCCTTTCCGCTTCCGGCCGCGGAGGCGCCGTGGGGGCTCGGCCGGCCGATCAGCGACGTCGAGCACGCCGATGTGATCGTGCTGCTCGGCTGCGATCTGACCGAGGAGTACCCGATCATCTGGCTGCGGGTCAAGAAGGCAGTCGACCGCGGCGCGCGACTCGTGATCGCGAATCCCTGGGCGCTCGAGATCGCCCGGTGGGCCCGCCACAACATCACCTACCGCCGGGGGAGCGAGCCGGCGATCCTCGAGGCCCTGGCCGGCGGGGGCGCCCCCCCCCCGGACGGGGGCAGGCCGGACGGGGCGTCGCGGGCGTCGGACGTTGATGCCGCGGCGCTGCGCGACGTCGCGGCGCTGCTCGCCGCCGCCGAGCGGCCACTCGTGCTCGCCGGCCACACGGCCCTTGAGCAGCCCGAAGGCCGCGCGGTGGTCGCGTCGCTCCACGCCCTCGGCGCCGCGTATCCGGCGGTGACGACCGGCCTGCTGCGCGGGCGCGGCAACGCGGGCGGCGCCCAGTCGCTCGGCGTCTTGCCGGATTTGCTTCCCGGGTACCGGCCGCTCGCCGACGCGGCGGCACGGGCGTCCGTAGAGGCGGTGTGGGGCCGTCCGATCCCGGCGGCCCCCGGCCGGACGGTCCGGGAGATGCTCGCCGGCGCCCGCGACGGCCGTGTGGTGATGCTGTATGTCGTCGGGGCCGATCCGGCGACGTCGTACCCTGATGCCGCGGCGTGGCGGGCGGCGCGGGAGCGGCTCGACGTGCTGGTGGTCCATGACGCGTTTCTCACGGCGACCGCCGCGGCCGCCGACGTCGTGCTGCCCGTGTTGACCTCCGCGGAGAAGTCCGGCACCGTGGGCAATCTCGAAGGCCGCGTCCAGCACCAGGCGCAGGCGGTGGTCGGCCCGGGGGAGGCGCGCTCGGACTCGGCGATCCTGAGTGCCTTGGCCGCCCGGCTCGGGGTTCCGCTCGCGTTCTCGTCGTGGGAAGAAGTCACGTCTGAGATCGCCCGCCTGATCCCCGGGTGGGCGCCGGACGCGCGCATCGCTCCGCCGCCGATTGCGCCCGCGGCGATGGTACCGGTCCCCGCCCCCGCACCCGGGCGGGGAGAGGCGGCGCCGCACGACGGGGCGCTCGTGTTGCTGGCCGGAACCAAACTGTTCGACCGCGGGACGATGGCGCTTCGCTGTCCGGGGGTCCGCGCACAGGCCGGCGAGCCGTTCGTCGCGCTCCATCCCGGTGACGCCGGCCGGCTGGGGCTCGCCGAGGGCAGTGTGTGCGAAGTGCGCTCGGCGCGCGGCGCGCTCCGGCTGCCGGTGCGCTTGTGGCCCGGTCTTCATCCCGGGCACGCCTACGTGCCGCGCGGCTTCGATGCGGCCCCGGTCACCGCGCTGCTCGACGAGCGCGAGGCGGTCTGGGTGACCGTGCACGCGCTCGCATCCCTCGTGCCCCCGGCCGGCCCCGCCCCCCGGCGGGGGCAGGCCGGGGCGGCCGGGTAGGGGCGGCTTGGTGGCGGCGGCCCTCCTCGTGACCGCGATCAAAAGCGCCGTGATCCTCGTCGGCGTGCTCACCGCATTCGCGTACACGACGCTGCTCGAACGCCGGTTGCTCGCGCGCTTTCAACTGCGCCTCGGACCGAACCGCGTCGGGCCGTGGGGCCTCTTCCAACCGCTCGCCGACGGCATCAAGCTGATCTTCAAGGAAGATTTTCGGCCGGCGGGCGCCGACGCGATCGTCTACCTCGCGGCGCCGCTCATCTCCGTTGTCGCGGCGCTGTTCGTGTACGCTGTGATCCCAATCGGCCCGCCGGTGCGGCTGTTCGGCCGCGAGGTCACGCTGTACGTTGCGAACGTGAACATCGGCATTCTCCTCGTGCTCGCCGCGAGCAGCGTCGGCGTGTACGGCGTGATCCTCGGCGGCTGGTCGTCCGACAGCAAGTACTCGCTGCTCGGCGGGTTGCGCTCGAGTGCCCAGGTGCTCTCGTATGAGCTGTCCCTCGGCCTGGCGGTGCTCGGCGTGATCATGGCCGCGCACTCGCTCAGCCTCGTCGACATCGTCGACGCGCAGCGCCGGGGATGGTTCATCCTCCGCCAGCCGCTCGCGTTCGTGCTGTTTCTAATCGCGGGGTTCGCGGAGACCAACCGGGCGCCGTTCGACCTCCCCGAGGCCGAGCAGGAGCTGACGGGCGGGTTTCAAACCGAGTACGGCGGCTTCAAGTTTGCCATGTTCTACGTCGGGGAGTACATCGGCATGATCACGATGGGGGCGCTCGTGACGACGCTGTTCCTCGGCGGCTGGCAGGGTCCGGTCCTGCCGCCGGTCCTGTGGTTTCTGGTGAAGGTGTTCGTCGTTGTCTGCTTCTTCATCTGGGTGCGCGCGACGCTCCCGCGGGTCCGGTACGATCATCTCATGGCGCTCGGCTGGAAGATCCTGATGCCGGCCGGTCTGCTCAACATCGCGGTGACGGCGTGCGTGATCGTCTGGGGCGGCGCGCGATGACCCCGTCTTTCGCGGGGCGAGCGGCGCCGCACCTCCGGCAGGCCTGGGCGATGGTCAAGGGCCTCGGTATCGTCGGCCGGTACCTGCTTCGCCGGCCGGTGACGACGACGTATCCGGACCGCCGCCCGGCCGTCGCGCCGCGCTTCAAGGGCCGCCACTACCTCACGCTGTTCGCCGACGGCATGGAACGATGCGTGGGGTGCGAGCTGTGCGTCATCGTTTGCCCGAGCCAGTCAATTTTCGTACGCGCCGCGGAAAACGATCCGCTGGCCCCGCACTCCAAGGGGGAGCGGTACGCGACCGACTTTCAGATCAACATGCTGCGCTGCATTTTCTGCGGACTCTGCGAGGAAGCGTGCCCGACCGGCGCGATCGTCCTGGGGCACGACTACGAGCTCAGCGCGACCACCCGCGGCGACCTGATCTACACGAAAAACCGCCTGACCGAGCAGTATCCGGGCGAATCCGGACGCGATCCCCACCGGGAGGTGTAGGCTTACGGGGACCAGACCGTGCCGTTGATCCCGGCGGCAGTGGATCACAAGGCGTCGCTGGCCGACGCGTCTTGATGGGGGACGTGGTCCTCTTCTGGATCACGGCCGTCTGCGCGCTTGCCGGCGGCGCCGGCGTGATCGGCTCGCGGCGCCCCGTGCACAGCGCCCTCGGCCTGCTGCTCGTGCTGCTGAGCCTCGCCGTAGACTACCTGTTGCTGGACGCCCAGTTCATCGCCGCCGCCCAGGTCATCATCTACGCCGGCGCGATCGTCGTGCTGTTCGTTTTCATCATCATGCTGCTGCACGCGCACACCGGCGAGGGCGCGAGCGCCGGGGCGTTTGCCGGCCCGGCGGGCGTGCCGGTCATGCTCGCCCTGTGCGCGCTGCTCGGCGCGGGCCTGCTCGTGCTGGTGGGCCCCCGGCCCGGCCTGCCCCCGGGGGGGGGCGGGCCGGCCGTCCCGCCGGCGTTCGGGACGGTCCAGGCCGTCGGGCGGGCGCTGTTCGGCCGTTACCTGCTGCCGTTTGAAGCCGCGTCGCTCGTGCTGCTGGCCGGCATGATCGGCGCCGTCGCGTTGGGCCGCCGGCTGGAGCCGCGTGAACGGACCACGCCGGGGGGGACGACGCGAACATGAGCGTGCCGGCGCCGTTTTACCTGGGCCTCAGCGCGGTTCTGTTCGCGATGGGGACGGCCGGCGTTCTCGTGCGGCGGTCCGCGCTGATCGTGTTCATGTCGGTCGAGCTGATGCTCAACGCCGTCAACCTGACGCTCGTGACGTTCGCGCGGCTGCACGGGACGGTGGACGGCCAGGTCCTTGTCTTCTTCGTGCTCGTGGTGGCGGCGGCGGAGGTGGTCGTGGGTCTCGCGATCATCGTCGACGTCTTCCGCTCGCGGGAGACGATCGACATCGACGACGCGGACGCGCTGCGCGGATGAGGCCCCCCGCATGACCGGCGACGTCTACGCGGTGGGCATCGTCATGCTGCCGCTGGCCGGCTGGGCCGTCCTGGGCCTCTTCGGCGGCCGGTGGCCCGCGCGCGTGACGGCGACGATCGCCTGCGGCACGGTGCTGGCCGCGTTCGTCGCCGCGGCGCTCGCGTTCCGGGCGCTGGCCGCGATGCCGCCGGAGTCCCGCACCCTAACCGTTGACGTGTACCGGTGGATCGCCGCGGGCCCGGTCACCATCCCGTTCCGGCTGCTCCTCGACCCGCTCTCGGCCGCGATGGCGCTCGTCGTGACCGGCGTCGGGGCGCTGATCCACATCTACTCGATCGGGTACATGGCCGGCGACCCCGGGCTCAGCCGCTACTTCGCCTACATGAACCTGTTCATGGCCGCGATGCTCCTGCTCGTGCTGGCCGGCAACCTGGCCGTCATGTTCATCGGCTGGGAAGGGGTCGGCCTCTGCAGCTACCTGCTGATCGCGTTCTGGTTCGAACGCCCCGCCGCGGCCCGCGCCGGTGTCAAGGCGTTTGTGGTGACGCGGTTGGGGGACGTGGGCTTTCTCCTCGGCATCTTCACGGTGTTCGGCGTGTTCGGGACGCTCGACTTCACGGCGATCACCGGGGCGGCCGCGTCGCGTCTCGCCCTCGGCGGGACCGCGGCGACGGCGATCGCCCTGCTGCTGTTCCTGGGGGCGGCCGGCAAGTCCGCGCAGCTGCCTCTGCACGTCTGGCTGCCGGACGCGATGGAAGGCCCGACGCCCGTGAGCGCGCTGATCCACGCCGCGACGATGGTCACGGCGGGTGTCTACATGGTCGTCCGGCTCCACGCCGTGTACGCGCGGGCGCCGCTGGCGCTCGACGTCGTCGCGATCACGGGGGCGGTGACGGCGATCTTCGCGGCCGCCGCGGCCCTGGTAGAGCCCGATCTCAAGCGCGTGCTCGCGTACTCGACGATCAGCCAGGTGGGCTACATGTTCCTGGGCGTCGGTACTGCCGCCTGGAGCGCGGGCATGTTCCATCTGACGACCCATGCGGTCTTCAAAGCCCTCTTGTTCCTGGCCGCGGGGGCGGTCATGCACGCGCTCGGCGGGGAGACGGACATGCGCCGGATGGGCGGTCTGGCGCGCCGGCTCCCTCGGACCGCCGCGGCGTTCGGGATCGGGGCCCTTGCGCTCGCGGGGATCCCGCCCTTTGCAGGGTTCTTCAGCAAGGAGCAGATCCTCGGCGAGACGTTCGCGGCCGGCCACGTCTGGCTGTGGGCCGTCGGGCTCGTCGCGGCGGGCGTCACGGCATTCTACATCACGCGCGCCGACGTCCTGACCTTCGGCGGCCGCGCCGATCGCGAGGCGGCGGGCGCCCAGGCGGCCGTGCCGCACGACCCTCCCGCCGTGATGTGGTGGCCGATGATCGTGCTCGCCGTGCTCGCCATCGTCGTGGGCGCCGTGCTCGAGCACGTGCCGGCCTCCCCCTGGCTCCGTCCGGTGGTCGAGTCGGGCCTCGCGTCGTCCTCCGCCGGGCCGGCGGCGCCGCTCGGCGGGACGGTCTACGGGCTGCTCCTCGCCGGAAGCGTTGCCGTCGCCGTGGCCGGCCTCGCGCTCGGATGGCTCGTGTACGCGCGCGGGGCGCTCCGCGGCCGGGCCCCGGTGCTGGGCGCGGTGCTCGCGCACCGCTTCTTCATCGAGGATCTGTACGACGCGGCGATCGTGGGGCCGTCGAAGACCGTGGCAGTGCGCGCCGCGGCGTTCGACCGCGGAGTGCTCGACCGGGCCGTCCTCGGCGTCGCGGACGGTCTCGGACGGAGTGGGGCCGCCCTTCGCCGTCTTCAGAGCGGCTACCTCAGACATTACGCCGCGTTCGTCCTGATCGGAGCCCTCCTCATCCTCGCGTACTGGATGTTTCGATGACGGCAACCAGTGACTCGCGGACGCGCACGATCGATGACGCGCGGGGCCGTCGATAGTGCTCACGGTGCTGATCGCGCTTCCCCTTGCCGGCGCCGCGGCCGTGGTCCTCACGGACGCGCGCCGGCCGGGCGCCGCCCGCACTATCGGGCTCGCCGCCGCGGCCGCGGCCTTTCTGGTCGCGGTCCGGGTCTGGATCGCGTTTCACTCCGGGCAGCCGGGGCTTCAGTTCGAAGAGCGCGCGGCGTGGATTGCCGCGGCCGGGATTACGTACCACCTCGGCGTAGACGGGCTCTCGGTCAGTCTGACCGCGCTCGTCACGTTGCTCGTGCCGCTGGCGCTTCTGGCATCGGCGGAGCAGGTGGGGGAGCGCACCAAAGGGTTCGTCCTCACGATGCTCCTGCTCGAAGCCGGACTGCTGGGGACGTTTCTCGCCCAGGACCTCGTCTTGTTCTACGTGTTCTGGGAGGCGATGCTCATTCCGATGTACTTCCTCATTGCGTTGTGGGGCGGGCCGGCGAGACGCGCGGCGGCGATCAAGTTTCTGCTGTACACGATGACCGGCAGCGTGCTCATGCTGCTCGCGATCGTCGCCGTGTATCTCCAGGGCGGGCGCGTCCTCGGCACCCCGACGTTCGACCTGCCGGCGCTCCTGGCCCGGCCGCTCGGGTGGACGCCCGGCGTCGAAGGGGTGCTCTTTGGGGCATTCGCGGCGGCCTTCGCGATCAAAATGCCGGTCTGGCCGCTGCATACCTGGTTGCCGGACGCCTACGCCGAAGCGCCGCCGGCGGTGACCGTGCTGCTCGCCGGGTTGATGGCGAAGGCGGGCGCCTACGGCCTTCTGCGCTTCGGCCTGCCGCTGTTCCCCGAGGCGGTCCGGGCCTGGGGCCCCCTGCTGGCTGCGCTGGCGGTGGTGGGCATCCTCTACGGCGGGGCGGTCGCATGGGCGCAGGGCGACCTCCGGCGGCTCCTCGCGTACGGGAGCTTGAGTCACATGGGCTTCATCCTGCTCGGCATCTCCGCGCTCGACGTCCCGGCGGTGCAGGGCAGCGTGCTGCAGATGATCAATCACGGCGTCAGCACGGGCGCGCTATTCGTGCTCGCCGGGATGCTGATCGCGCGGACGGGCAAGACGCGCACCGACGCGTACGGCGGCCTCGCGTCGGCCGCGCCGGCGCTGGCCGCGTTCACCCTGATCGTCGTCGTCTCGTCGCTCGCCCTCCCGGGCACCAACGGCTTCGTCGGTGAGTTCCTCATCCTGCTCGGGACGTACGAGACGCGTCCGGTGTACGCGGTCCTGGCGGCCGTCGGGGTCGTGGTGGCCGCCGCGTATCTGCTCGCGTTCGTGGGCCGGATTTTTCACGGTCCGCTCCGCGCGGATCTGCGCGGCGTCGCCGATCTTCGCCCGCGCGACTACGCGGTGCTCGCGCCCCTGGTCGCGATGATTTTTTGGGTGGGGTGGATGCCCGGTCCGCTGCTTGGGCGGAGCGAGGCGACGGTGCGGGAGCTGCTGCGCGCGCCCGCGGTCGTGGCCGGGCTGGCCGCGACCGCGGCGGTGCCCGCTCACCGCCCGCCAGAATCGGACTCCCGGGCCGCCGCGGTGCGCGCGGGTTCGCGTCTCCGGCCGGAGCGCCGTCCATGACCTGGAACGATCTCGCCGCCGCCGCCCCGGAGATCATCGTCGTGCTGACCGCGTGCGCCGTGCTGATTCAAGATTCCTGGGCGACCGGCGGCGCCTTGGAAGCCGACCGCCGCAGGCCGACGACGGTCTGGATCGCGCTCGCCGGCGTGGGCGCGGCGATCGCCGCGGCCGTCGCCCGCGCCGACGCGCCGCGGGTCGCGTTCGGGGGAATGTACGTGCGGGACGCGATCACCCGGCTCGCCGACCTGCTGGCGCTCGGGACGGCCGGGCTCGGGGTGCTGCTCGCCGCGGGGTACGTACGCTGGCGGCGGCTGCCGGCCGGCGAATACTACGCGCTCGTTCTGCTCAGCACCGCCGGCGCCATGGTGATGGCCGCGAGCCGCAATCTGATCGTGCTCTTTCTCGGTCTCGAAACGCTCAGTCTGCCGCTCTACGTGCTCGCCGCGCTGGCGCGGCGCAGCACGCGGTCGCAGGAAGCCGGACTGAAGTACCTGCTGCTCGGCGCGTTTGCGACGGCGTTCTTCGTCTACGGCCTTGCGCTCGTGTACGGCGCGGCCGGCACGCTCGATCTCGCCGCGCTGGCCGCGGTCCCGGCCTCGCCCCTCCTCGGCGGCGGCCTCGCGCTGCTCACGATCGGGCTCGGCTTCGAGGCGGCGGTGGTGCCGTTCCACGGCTGGGCGCCGGACGTCTACGAGGGCGCGCCGCTGCCGGCCGTGGCCTACATGTCGGTCGCGGCGAAGGTCGGCGCGTTCGCGGGCCTGATTCGGGTCTTTCCCCAGGCGCTGGCCCACGTCGCGGGAGTGTGGGGACCGATGTTCCAGACGCTGGCCATCGCGACCATGGTGCTCGGCAACCTGGCCGCGCTTCCTCAGACCAACATCAAGCGCCTCCTGGCCTATTCGAGCGTCGCCCACGCGGGGTACATGCTGATCGGGGTGGCCGCCGGCGGGACGGCCGGTACCGGCGCCGTGCTGTTCTACCTGGCCGTCTACGGTGCCATGAACCTCGGCGCGTTCGGCGTGCTGCTGCTTCTCGACCGGCCCGGAGCCGGGGCGGAGGCGGACCGGATCGAGGATCTCGCGGGGCTTGGGGCCCGCGCCCCGTGGGCGGCGTGGGCGCTTGCGATCTGTCTTTTGTCGCTCGCCGGGCTGCCGCCGACCGGCGGGTTCATCGCGAAACTCTACCTGTTCCGCGCGGCGCTCGGGGCCGGACAGACCGGCCTCGCCCTCGTCGCCGTCCTCTCGAGCGTCGTCTCGGTCTTCTATTATATGCGCGTCGCCTACGTCGCGCTGTCGGGGGAGGCCCCGCCGGGGGTGGCGGTGCGGCGCGACGCGCTGGCGGGCGCGGCGCTGGCCCTCGCCGCGGCCGGCGTCCTGGTCTACGGCATCGTGCCGGCGCGGCTCACCGCGGCGGCGCTGCAGGCCGCCGCGCTGCTCAAGTAATCGCCCGCGAACGATGGTGCCGGGAATTCAATCGGCGACGCTCTTGCGTAGAAGTTCCGCGATGTCCATGGGACGCCATGACGTGTGTCCGGCGGCGGCGCTCTCCTCCAGCATCAGCATGCAGAAGGGACACGCGGTGGCCACGATGTCCGCACCGGCCGCGGTGACGTGGCCGCCCCGCACATGATTGACGCGCTGGCCCACGCGCTCGTCGATCCAGTAGAGGCCGCCCCCCGCACCGCAACAGAACCCGCGCTCCCGGCACTGCGCCATCTCCACGAGATGAGCGCCGGGGAGCGCCCGCAGGACCTGCCGCGGCGCCTCGTACTCGCTGTTGTGGCGGCCGAGATAGCACGGATCATGATACGTGATCGTGCCCTCCACTCCGTCGGCGGGCGCCAGACGTCCCTCGGCAAGGAGCCGCGCCAGCAGCTGCGTGGAGTGGTGCACGTCAAACACCCCGCCAAATTGCGGATACTCGTTCTTCAGGGTGTTGTAGCAGTGCGGACACACCGTGAGAATCTTGGAGACGCCGCGGCGGCGCAGTGCTTCAATGTTCTTCTGAGCGAGGGCCTGAAACAGATACTCGTTGCCGATGCGCCGCGCCGGGTCGCCGGTACATTGCTCGTCATTCCCCAGAATGGCGAAGTCGACGCCACATCGCCGCAGCAGGTCGACGAGGGCCCGCAGCGGCGGATGATTGCGCTCGTTCAACGCGGACGCGCAGCCGACCCACAGAAGCCACTCCGCGGACTGATTGTCGCCTAGGATCGGGACGTCCATGCCGGCCGCCCACGCCGTGCGGGAGATCCCGGCGCCGCGGAACGGGGTGCCGCGCGCGTCAAGGCTGCGGACGGCGTCTTCCAGGGTCTTCGGCACCCGCGCCTGCTCCATCATCAGGTGCCGGCGCATGCCGACGATCTTGTCGATATGGTCGTTGGTCGCCGGACACTCCTCCACGCACGCCCCGCAGGTCAGACACTGCCAGAGAAAATCCTCCGAAAACACTCCACCCACCAGCGCGGGTACCTGCCCGCCGCTATGCCCCGTCCCGCCGATCCGATGGAGCTGCCGGCGCAGGTCGGTGTGGAGCCGCCGGGGATCCAATTCCTTGCCGGTGCTGTTGGCCGGGCAGACCTCCGTGCAACGACCGCATTCCATGCATGCGAACGTGTCCAGCAGGTCCTTCCAGGTCAAGTGCTCCACCGATGAGACGCCGACGACCTCGGCCTGCTCGATCTCGATCGGTTCGAGCGCGCCCTGGTGACGCCCTTTCCGCAGCGCGACGTTGGGGATGAGGGTCACCAGGTGAAGATGCTTCCCCTCGGGGATCAGGGTAAGGAAAAACAGGATGATGAGCAGGTGTCCCCACAGCGCGGTCTCGTAGACCCCTCGCACGACGGGTCGCGGCGCGCCGGCCAAGAACTCCGCCGCAAGACTCGACAGCACCGCGCCCCGCCCCCACGCCGGCCGCTCGAGCACGATTTGGGCTCCGCGGGACACGAGCAGCGCCGCCATGATTCCGGCAATGAGCGCGAGAATGAGATAGGCGCCGCGGCGGTCCTGACCTTCCAGGCGCTTCGGCCGGATCACCAGCCTCACCCACAACGCCATGCCGATGCCCGCCAAAACCAAGGCGATGAAGATGTCCTGGACAAAGGCCAGGAGCGGCGCGCCGCCGATCCAGGGCAGCGTCCAGCCCGGCCGGACCGCCTCGCCTGCCGCCTGGACGATGGTGGTGAGCAGGACGAGAAAGCCCCAGAAGATGCACAAGTGCAGCAGACCGAACAGCGGCCGTCGCAGGACCCTCCGGTGCAGGAAGACCTGCACCATCAGGTCGCGCAGCCGTACGGACAGCGGCGCCAACGGCACCGGACCGCGGCCCAGTCGAATGAGCCTGTAGATCCGCCGGAGTTTGCTGGTGAAGACCCCGCCGGCGAGGAGGATCAAGCAACTCAGAATCAGCGCGCGCGCCACGGTGGGCATACCCTTAGGAGCTTTCCGGCCGGCAAGTCCCCGCGATCAACGGCGTCGGTATCTCGCAGTGTTCTCTAGCGACTCCCGAGCATGCCACATTGAACCTGAATTTCCGTTCTTGGTTCTGAAATCCTTTCATCGGAGAAACCTGCGGCGGGGAGCGCGTCCCCTGACCGTCCTCGTCTCACGGGTACAGGACGGGAGGCTCTCCTTTGCGGTGGGATCGCTCAGGAGAGCCGCCCGCGATCTCGACGTGCTCACTCGACCGACTAAAACCCGTGGTCGAGTTCGTGGTCCCGGTCCTGCACGCCGACGGTCTGATTGCCGTCGGCACTCTGCGCGAGCGCCGGGGCCGCCGCCAACGCCAGCACCACTCCGAGAACGAGCAGCCCGATTGCCTTCCGGATCGCGTCCATTGTCTTTCCTCCTTCTCCGGGTTTGGACCCGGCGCGTCTTGTCTTGCGGGTCTATCGTACTCGCGCCGCGCCGGCACCGCGATGAGCCGGCGCACAGCCGGAGTGTGAAACGCGCCATACTCGCGGGCGAATGTGCGGAGTTCGGAGACGTATGCGCAGGCCGCAAAACGGCCTACGCCTGTTGACGCAGGGTGGAAGGACCATACGGCGCACCGTCGAACGTCGCGCATAATCGGGGCGAGAACGTGCCGCCAATCCCGGAGGTCTCCTCGATGCCTGGCCTGCCGTCCGGGACTGTTACATTTCTATGCACGGACGTCGAGGATCTTTCAGGCCCTTCACCCCGAACTGCCCGATGGTACGCCCGTGCGAATTCGTCGCGCCGGTGGAGGCGGCGGGGCAGGATCGCGAACAGGAATCGAGAAGGACGAGCCATTTTCACACGCCGCCAGGGGGAGGAGCCATGAAGCGCTGGAGTGTCTTAGGTCTTACCGTGCTGTGTGGCGCTGCCGTTGTCTGGCTATCGTATGCTGTGCCGGTCCTGCGAGCCGAGGACGACATGATGCTTGCACCGAGCCTTCCGCGTGGGTTCACGGCCACGAAAGCAGTTCCCCTGGGTACGCAGGGAATGCCCCACGTGATCAAGATCGTCTTCTATCGCGTGGAAGCGCAGCCGGGCGCGAAGTGGCCGAATCTTAAGCGGCCGTCGGATGTCTGGGACTTCTGTTACGGACTGGCGGGCGAAATGACGATGACGCTCGCCAATAAGACAAACGCCGCCATCACACCCAGCACGGCGTTCACCTTTGCGGCCGGCAGCACGACACCGCTCTTCGCCAACAACACCAAACACGTCACCTCATATGTCTGCTGGGAGTTTCTGAGTAAGAAGTAGCGCGTTGACATCAGGCCCCACCGGGGTTAAGGAGATCGAGCGGCGCGTGTGAGCCGTGAGGGCGTTGTCCATGGTGGACCCGCCGACCGGAACCCTCACCTTTCTCTTCGCGGATATCGAAGGGTCGACGCGTCTACTCGGCGATTTGGGCGACCGCTACGCAGGCATGTTGGCGGACTACCGCCGGCTGTTCCGCGCCGCCCTCGAACGGTGGCACGGCTACGAGATCGATACGGCAGGCGACGGGATCTTTGCGGCTTTCCGTCGGGCCGGAGACGCCATGTCCATGGCGGTGGAGGCGCAGTGCGCCTTTGCACAACACCCGTGGCCCGAGGGGGCCACGTTGCGCGTCCGAATGGGTCTCCACACCGGCGAGCCGCTCATTATTGGCTCGGAGTACGTCGGCATGGACGTCCACCGCGCGGCGCGCATCGGCGCCGTCGCGCACGGTGGCCAGATCATCCTCTCCGAAGCCACTCACGCCCTCGTCGAGAATGATCTTCCCCGAGACGTGACACTCCGGGACCTCGGTGCCTATCGCCTCAAGGATCTGTTGCGGCCCGAGCATCTCTTCCAGGTCATGCATCCCGTGCTGCCCGGCACCTTCCCGTCTCTTCGGTCGCTTGACGCGCGGTCCCACAACCTGCCGATCCAATTGACGAGCTTCATTGGACGAGAGCGTGAGATCGGGGAGATCAAACGGTTGCTGGGGACGACTCGCCTGCTCACGATCACGGGTGCCGGAGGTTCCGGGAAAACGCGGGTCGGCCTTCAGGTCGCCGCGGAGGTTCTGGAAACGTTTCAGGACGGCGTGTGGCTGGTCGAGCTGGCCGGTCTGACCGATCCCGTTCTCGTGCCCCAGATGGTGGCATCGGCGTTGAGCGTGCCCGAGCAGCCGAACCGCCCGGTGACCGAGACACTCGTGGGCTACCTACGCAGCCGGTCGTCGCTCCTCGTCTTCGACAACTGTGAACACCTGCTGTCCGCCTGTGCAAGCCTCAGCAACGTACTACTGCAGGCATGCCCGAACCTGAGAATTCTCGCGACGAGCCGGGAGGCACTGGGTGTCCCCGGAGAGACAACCTGGCGTGTTCCCCCACTCTCGATGCCCGACCTGCAGCGCCTTCCGCCCCTCACACAGATGATGCGATACGAAGCAGTGCGTCTCTTTGTCGAACGATCGGCATCACGCCAGCCCGGCTTCTCGATAACCGACAATAATGCTCCCGCCGTCGTGCAGGTGTGCCAGCACCTCGACGGTATTCCGCTGGCGATTGAACTGGCAGCCGGACGTGCAAGGGTCCTGACCGTCAAGCAGATCGCGGCCAGGCTTGGTGACCGATTCCGCCTGCTGACCGGAGGCGGTCGTACAACTCTTCCCCGCCATCAGACGCTCCGCGCTGCGATGGATTGGAGCCACGACCTGCTCTCGGAAGCACAACGGGCCTTGTGGCGCCGCTTGTCGGTCTTTATCGGAGGGTGCGCCCTTGAAGCCGCGGAGGCCGTCTGCTCGGGCGAGCACGTCAAGGAGACGGATGTCTTGGACGTGTTGAGCCAGTTGGTCGACAAGTCGCTCGTGATCGCGGAAACCCACGACGGTGAAGCGCGGTACCGCCTGCTCGAAACGGTGCGGGAGTACGGTCGCGAGAGACTCGTGGAGGCGGGCGAGGACGGCGTTGTGCGGACGCGGCATCGGGACTGGTACCTAAGGCTCGCGGAGCAGGGAGAGCGCGGACTCCAAGGGCCCGAGCAATCATCGTGGTTGGAGCGCCTGGAGACGGAACATGACAACCTGCGGGCCGCGTTGGAGTGGAGCAACAGCGACCCCGCGGCGGCGGAGCCCGGGCTGCGCCTGGCCGGCGCGCTGTACTGGTTTTGGTGGATGGGCGGGTATTGGAGCGAGGGACGCCGGTTGCTGGAGGGCGCGCTGGCCCAAAGCAGCGAGGCACCGCCTTCCACCTTGCCCAAGGCACTCCGGGGAGCGGCAAATCTCGCGTGGCACCAGGGCGACTATGAGCAGGCGCTGACGATCTGCGAGCACGGCCTGGCTGTGTCCGCGGATGTTGGAGATAGAGAACACACCGCATGGTTGCTCATGAATTTAGGTATCGTCGCCATGCGACAGGGTAAGTCTGCGCGCGCGTTGGAGCTGTTCCAGGACAGTTTGATGCTCGGCCGCGAACTTGGGCAGAAAGTGATCATCAGCCAGGCGCTCGCGCAATTTGGACACCTGGCGCGACGAAGCGGCGATTATCGAAAGGCCGCGTCGTTCTTTGAGGACAGCCTTGCGATGAGCCGGGAGGCCGGCAACACGAGGCTCATCGCCTATGTGCTGCGCAGCATGGGGATGATAGCGCTCCGGCAGGAGGACTATGCGGCCGCGAACGCGTTTTATTCGGAGAGTCTCCGCCTGTGTCAAGAAGTGAGGGACAGATGGGTGATCGAGGAGTGCCTCGAAGGGCTGGCCGCGGTGACCTCCGCGCTAGGAAACGACAGGCAGGCGGCCCGGCTATTTGGTGCCGCGGAGGCGCTACACTACCTTCTCGGCCGCCGGCGTTTGCCGTCCGATCAAACGGCGTACGACGAACGCGTGGGATCCACGCGTGCCAGGCTTGGAAACAGTGCCTTTGCGGTAGCCTGGGCGGAAGGTAGAGCGATGACACTGCAGCAAGCGATGGAATCCGCGCTGGACCCCCTCCGCGACGAGACCTGACGGGGCCTGTACGTTCCTCCGAAAAACGACCCTGACGGTGCTGCGCGGTCCCTGATGGAACAGACGGGAGTATCCGCCCCTGCCGCCACCCCCCCGCCCAAGAGCCGGGCAGGAGCGGCGGGGCGCAGGTCGAAGAGGCCGTCACGAGCCTGCCGGGCCGATCTAGCATGCTAGGCGGGGGCAATGTCGGCCAAAGAGCTACTGGTTCGCAGTCCTCTGTTCGCCGATCTCACATCAGGCGATCGGGACCGGTTGGCTACCCTCTTTCGCCGACGCCGGTATAAAGCGGGTGAACCGGTATTCCGCGAAGGCGACCCCGGCACGGCCCTCTACGTGATCGACAGCGGTGAAGTCAAGATCCTCCTCGGCGGAGCCGAGGGCAAGGAAGTCATTCTCTCGCTGCTGACGCCGGGAGAGTTCTTCGGCGAACTTGCGCTCCTGGACGGAGAGCCGCGCTCGGCGGACGCTGTCGCGACCGTGCCCACCGAGCTCCTCGTCTTGTCGCGCGAGGACTTTCACCGGTTTCTGCGCGAGGTCCCCACAGTCGCCGTCAACATGCTGGCCCCGTTGAGCCGCCGCTTCCGGCGGACGGATCGGCTGGTGCACGATGCCGCGTTCTCGGATGTGCGGACGCGCCTCACGCGGCTCCTTCTCGAATTGGGTCAGACGCGGGGGCAGGCCGGGCGCGGCGGCGTGGTCATTGGGTCGCGCCTTACACAGGGCGATCTTGCCAACATGGTCGGGGCGACGCGGGAGAGCGTCAATAAGTGTCTGCGGTCCCTTGCGGAGCAAGGGCTCGTTCGCCACGAACGAGGACACTTGGTCCTCTTGAACGTCGACCGTTTGCGTGCGCAGTTACGCTAGAGCCGTCCCCTCCACTCGCCGGGGCCGGATTACCGCTGGATCGATTGCGATGCCGAGACGATCGTCCCTTGCGGCGCACCACGCGTCGCCGCGGCCCGAAGCGAACGCCGTCTCATCAGCGCGAGCGTGCGCAGTACCGCGGTGACGGGCCACATGGCGCCCCGTCGGGTCGGGGGCCGACCTACCTCTGCCTTACTCGCGAGCCACTCGCGGGCAGCGACCTGCGCGGCCTCTTTCCTGTGCTCGTTCGCAATTTTCTCGCGGTTATAGTAGTCAAGCATTTCGGCCCTCCTCGCCCCGCTGTCGATTCCATCAGCATCTGGAACCGGACGTTTGGGCTGTGACCGTGTTCATAGCAGACCGGCGCGCACAAAGGCGAGCGACCGTTGTGTCTCATCAATATCAGAGAACGGGCGCGGGCGCTGTGAGGCGCGTCATAGCGCCGATAGACCGCCGGAGGTAACCTACGACCGACAGTCCGCGCTCCTCCCGCTACCGGCTCACCGTCGCCGGCCCGTGGGGGCGGCGGCCGCAACGTCGGAGGCGAGAACCATGTGGCCTGATCTGTTTGGTCCGGGATCCGAATCAGGACCGTTCGTCGCGGCCGTCATCATGGTGGCGATCGGCGCGATCATGAGCTTCGCGTCGAGCACGCCGCCGTCTGAGCCCGAGCCGGTCGTGCGCGTTACGAGAGACGGGCTGTCAGATGGTCCGCGGTCCGAATCGCGAGGGCGACCATGGTCAACGTGGGATTGACGGCCCCCGGGGTGACGAAGGTGCTGCCGCCGACGACGAACAGGTTGGGACAGCCGTGCACGGTCCCGAATGAATCGACGACGCTGTCGCGTGGATCGTCGCCCATCCGGCACGTCCCCATGTGGTGGCCGGCCGACCACACGGTCTCGATCCCGCGGAGGTGCGCATCGAGGGCGCCGGTGGCCGTGGCTACGCGGTCGAACAACCGCCCTCCGTAGGCGTACGTGGCCTCGTCGAACCCGCTGAGATCGTAGTAGACGTGCGCGTAGGGATCCCCGAAGCGGTCGCGCGCCGCGGACAGCGTCACGGCGCGCCGCGGTTCAGGGGCGGCCTCGCTGTGCAGCGTCATCACCCGCTCGCTGAGGCCCGGCGTCAGCCGCCGGAGGACCTCGGCGCCGCTTTGAGCGCGGGCCGCGGAATCCTCGGACCACGGCACGATGTTGGCGGAGAGCTCTATCTTGACCGCGCCGTGGCGGCCCCGCTCCGGCGGCCTGAGAAACTGGTGGCTCTGGCCTGTGAACCGGCCGAGCCGGCCCGGGAGCATCCGGATCGCATAGCGTAGGCGGCCGGCCCAGAGATGGTGGAACGTCAGGTGCCGGCCTGCGACCTCCCCGAGCGGTACTCCGTCGGGGTGGCGATCGCGGCTCGACAACAGCAGCAGCCGGGCGTTCTCGATGGCGCCCCCGGCCACGACGATGACGCGGGCAGGATGTTCCTCGTCGGCGCGTCCCGCGGCCGGCCGATACACGAGCGACGCCGCCCGCCCGGAGCGTTCGACGACGATCCGGCGCACGGAGACCTCCCGATGCAGCGTGCACCGCCCCGTCGCGAGCGCGCGCAGCAGGTGATGGTTCGGGGAGTATCGGGCGCCGATCGGGCAGACGTCACACGCCCCGAAATTCATGCACCCCGGCCGGTCGCCGTATTGGAGGCGGGTGGCCGCCTGCGGCGTCGTGTGCAGGACGATGCCGGCCGCCGCCAGCCGGGCCGCCAGGATGCGGTCTTCGTAACTCAGGTCGAACGGCGGCAGCGGGTACGGCTGCGAACGCCGCGGTGCGAAGGGGTTGTCGGCGTCCGTGCCCGATACGCCGAGCAGCGCCTCGGCGCGGCAGTAGTACGGCTCGACGTCATCGTAGCCGATCGGCCAATCGTCGCCGAAACCGTAGAGGCTCTTCGTGTGAAAATCCTCCGGAACCATCCGGAGCGCGATGCCGCCCCAGTGCGTGGCGGTGCCGCCCGTAATCATGTGCCGCTCGTGGTTGATGTCGCCCCGGTACGTGCCGGAGACGGTAAGACCCTGAAGGTCGTCCGGCAGGCCGTACGCCGGATTCTCGTACCGGTGGAGGAATCGATCCTGGAACTGCGGCGTGTGGGGATAGGGGTAGTCGGGGCCACGTTCGAAGATCTCGACGCGGTGTCCGCGGCCGGTCAGTTCGTACGCGATCGTCGCGCCGACGATCCCTGATCCGACGATCGCGACCGGAGCCGGATCAGCTCGGGGCACGGCGGTACCGGTCGAGTCCGCGCGGCCTGCCGGGCCAGCCGTCGTAGCCGAGCAGCACCCACGCGTCGGTGTCCGCGAAGAGCGCGAGCGCTTCGCCGAGGATGAACGTGTCGTAGGCGACCCAGGCCCGTCCGCCGGTCAGGAGCCAGGCGCGGTCCGCGATGGTGCGGGGAGCGCGCGCCCGGTCCGCCGCGCGGAGCATCCGGGTGCGGTCCGCCGGGTTGCACTCGGCGAACGGGCAGCGGACGGCGCGCCGGGCGTCGTGATCGAGCTGCGCCGCGAACCGGTCGTACAGCGCCCGGTAGCCCGGGAGATGCTCCGCCCGCCAGCGGAAGTATTCGCCGTAGTGCGACGCTTCGACGGGCCGTCCGACCGCGGTCTTCGCCGCGGCGACGAGCGTCGCGAGCGTCCGTTCACCGATCGGGCCGGGCGCGGTCCCGTCGAGCGCGGGAGTCCAGGGCGGTCCTTCCGGTCCGTACAGCCGGCGCCGCGCGCCGAGTACGGCGCCGGCGCACACCGCGGCGATCGCCCCGAGCAGCGTTCGGCGGGACAGCCGTCGCGGCGGCCGTCGGGCGATCACATCGGCGCCAGCATGGGGCGGCCTGATCACCGGTTCACCTCGGGGCCCGGCCCCGGGCAGGCCGTCCGACGGTCCAGAGAAACCACACGCCCCAGCCCATCAAGACGAGTGCCGCCATCTGACCGAGCGTCAGGAAGGCCCGCGTCCGGTCCTCGCTCCGCAGCAGGTCGAGCAGGAACCGCAGCACCGAAGAGGCCGCGATCGCCGACCAAAAGACGGCGCCGTCGAACGGCCGGCGGCCGGCCAGGCGGAGCGTTCCGGCGAGGATCGCGAGCGTGCCGGCGATCTCGTAGAGGGGAAGCGGGTGCCGCGGTCCGCCTGGCAGCCCGGGCACGGCGATGCCCCACGGTAGCGAGGTCTGATCGCCGAACAATTCGCCGTTCATGAAGTTGCCCCAGCGGATCAGCACGATCGCCGCCAGCACGGCCGGCGTCATCGCGTCGAGCAGACGCCACACCGGCACGCGATGACGCGGACACCACCACGCGAGGAACGCCAGGCCGGCCGCGATCGACCCGTGCGAGGCGAGGCCGGCGTAGGGGGGAAGGACAGCCGCCAGGGGGCGTCCCGCGAACTCGGACAGGTGCGACAGAACGTACCCGGCCCGCGCGCCGACCACGAGCACCGCGAGGAACGGTACCGCGATCGTATCGACGACGGTCCGGTCGATGCCGAACCGCGCGGCAAAATGGGCGGTGACCGGCACCGAGAGCAACAGGGCGAGTCCCATCATGACACCGTACCAGCGGACGGTCAGGGGGCCCACCTGGAACAACAGGGGGTGCATCGAGGCCAGTATAGCAATTCCACCCCGGCCGACGGCGCGCCGCACGCGTTCATTGATCACAACGCAAAAACATTTCGGAAAAGCCGGCGTAACGCGCGCGGGCCAGCGTGAGGACCTGCGTCCGGAGGGCCTCGGCGAGGCAGCGCGGGGACGCCCGTCCGCGGTTGCCATGGGCGAGCGCCGCGGGACCGTGGAGGCGAACCTTCGCCAGCAGCCGCCGGAGGTGCCGGAACGAGAGGCGCAGGAGTCGGGCTGCGTTAGGCACGGTGAGGTGCCCCTCGACGACCTGGGCCAGGACATGAGCTCGTTGCTGCTCTCTCTTGCTCAAAGTGACGCTCCCCCTGTTCATCCTTCCAGGGTGACAGAATCACTGATCCGTCATGGGGTGACAGAATCATTGAGCTATTACACAGTTGAGTTGTTCGAATTGACACCGACAGACGTGTGTGCTACCGTAAGTCATAACTGAATAGCAACTCTTATCCAGAGTGGTCGAGGGACGGGCCCGATGACACCCGGCAGCCTACCAGGTTTTCCCGCCTGGCGTGGTGCTAAATCCCGCGGAAGATCCAATTCCGGTAGATAAGAGGGAGTGATCCCCCTTCGGAGTTGGGAGGGGGATTTTTGTTGCGTCCGACGGGGCGCAGCGAACCAGGTGGGAGGGGAGAGATGGGAGCAACTGCGCTGGTGTGTCGCGAGTGCGACCGGCGGTACACGCTCGATCCGATCTTCGTGTGCGAGGCGTGCTTCGGTCCGCTCGAGGTCCGGTACGATCACGGCGGGGCGAGCGGCGACGCGCTGCGGACGCGGATCCTCTCCGGTCCGGTCTCGATCTGGCGCTACCAGGATTTCCTGCCGGTCGACCGCGTGCCGTCCTGGGACCTGGCGCCCGGGTACACGCCGCTCGTCCGCGCGGAACGTCTCGGCCGCGCCCTCGGACTGAACCACCTGTACTTGAAGAACGACACCCGGAATCCGACGTGGTCGTTCAAGGACCGCGTCGTCGCGGTCGCGCTCGCCGCCGCCCGGACGTTCGACTTCGCCGTGTTGTCCTGCGCGAGCACGGGCAACCTGGCGAATGCCGTCGCCGCCCACGCGGCCAAGGCCGGTCTCCGCGCGGTGGTGTTCATCCCGACGGGGCTCGAGCATGCGAAGGTAGTCACGACGTCGGTCTACCGGCCGACGATCGTCGAGGTCGACGGGACCTACGACGACGTCAACCGGCTCTGCCTGGAGATCGGTGAAGAGCATCGGTGGGCCATCGCCAACGTGAACCTCCGGCCGTACTACTCGGAAGGCGCGAAGACGCTCGCGTTCGAGGTGGCCGAGCAGCTCGGCTGGCGCGCGCCGGACCGCGTCGTCGTCCCGGTGGGCTCCGGCAACATGTTCGTCAAGATCCACAAGGGGTTCGAGGAGTTTCAGCGGCTCGGGGTGATCCCCGAGCACCAGATCCGGATGACGGCCGCGCAGGCCGAGGGCTGCGGGCCGATCGCCGCGGCGTACCGGGGGGAGACGGACACCGTCGTCCCGGTGGTCCCCCACACGGTCGCGAAGTCGCTCGCGATCGGCAGTCCGGCGGACGGGGCCTACGTCCTGGACATCGCCCGCCGCAGCGGCGGCGCCGTTGAGGCGGTGACCGACGGCGAGGTGGTGGACGCGATCCGGCTGCTCGCGGAAACCGAAGGCCTGTTCACGGAGCCGGCCGGCGGGGTGACCGTCGGCGTGCTGCGGAAGCTGGCGCTGGCCGGCGCCATCGATCCGGACGAGACCGTGGTGGCGTACATCACCGGCATCGGGCTCAAAGCGCTCGAGGCCGTGGAAGGGCAGCTTCAGGCACCGGTGCGCATCAAGCCGACGCTCGCGTCCTTTGAAGAGCGCGTGCTGCAGCCTGCCGGCGCCTAGGAAGCGGGCGGAGGAGCGTCTATGGCGGTTCGTGTACGGATCCCCACACCGCTGCGCCAGTTGACGAACGGCGAGCGGCTGGTCGAAGTCGGCGGCGGCGATCTCGCCCAGGCCATCGACGAGTTGGACCGGCGGTTCCCCGGCATCCGCGCGCGTCTCCTCGACGAGCGCGGCGACGTGCTCCGGTTTGTGAACATCTTCGTCAACGAGCGCGACATCCGCTTCCTCGGCGGTCTCGAGACCCCGCTCGATGACGGCGCGGAGGTGTCGATCGTCCCGGCGATGGCCGGCGGCTGACGTTCGCCGCGGCGGCGCGAGGAGGGTTTTGCCCCGCGCCGAAGCCACACCCGTGACCACGGAGCCGCAGCACGGCATGGCCGGCGCCGCCCGCCGCATCGAGACGCTCCGCGAGCAGATCCGCCACCACATTCACCAGTATTTCGTGCTCGACGCCCCGGAGATTTCCGACGAGGCGTACGACGCCCTGGTACAGGAACTGCGCGACCTCGAGGCCGCGCACCCCGACCTCGTCACGGCGGACTCGCCCACGCAGCGGGTCGGCGCGCCGCCGGCGGCGGCGTTCCGCCCCGTCACCCACCCGTACCCGATGCTCAGCCTCGCGAACGCGTTTACGGAAGACGATCTGCGGGGCTGGCACCGGCGCGTCGTCGCCGCCCTCGGCGACGGGCGCGTCGCGTTCGTGTGCGAACTCAAGATGGACGGCGCCGCGGTCTCGCTGGTGTACGAGCACGGGATCTTCGTGCGGGGCGCCACGCGCGGCGACGCCGTGCGCGGGGAAGACGTCACGCCGAATCTCCGGACGGTCGCTCCGCTGCCGCTGCGGCTCCGGGAGGGGGACGTCCCCGTGCCCGACTTCGCCGAGTTTCGGGGCGAGGTCTACCTGCCGACGCGCGCGCTCGACGCGGTGAACGAGGAGCGCGCGCGGGCCGGCCAGCCGCTGTTCGCGAACCCCCGCAACGCCGCGGCCGGGTCCCTCCGCCAACTCGATCCGGCGATCACGGCCGCCCGGCCGCTGGGTCTGTTCGTGTATCAGGTCGGGGCCGTGCCCGGCGTGCGGTTTCGGACGCACGCGGAAGCCCTGGCGTGGGCGGCGAGGCTGGGCCTGCCGGTCAACCCGCACGTGCGGCGGGTCGAGGATCTGGACGACGTGCTGCGGTACATCGCCGAGTGGCAGCGGGAACGGGCGGCGCTGCCCTACGGCACGGACGGCATCGTGGTGAAGGTCGATTCGCTCGACCAGCAGGCAGAACTCGGGGCGACGAGCCAGGCGCCGCGCTGGGCGATTGCGTACAAGTTCCCGGCCGAAGAAGCGGAAACCCGGGTGGCCGACATCTGGGTGAGCGTGGGGCGCACCGGGGCGCTGACGCCGGTGGCCGACCTGGAGCCGGTGCGGGTGTCCGGCGTCATCGTGCGCCGCGCCGGGCTCCACAACGAAGACGAGATGCGGCGCAAGGACGTGCGCATCGGCGACCACGTGATCGTCAGGCGCGCGGGCGAGGTCATCCCCGAAATCGTCCGCGTGCTGGTCGAGAAACGCACCGGCGCCGAGCGGCGATTCGAGATGCCCTCGGTCTGTCCGGTCTGCGGCTCGCCCGTCGAGCGGCGGCCGGGCGAGGCCGTCTGGCGGTGCACCGGCGGCGCGATCTGTCCGGCGCAGGTGCTCGAGCGGCTCATCCACTTCGCGTCGCGCGGCGGCGTGAACATGGATGGTGTCGGTCCGAAACTTCTCCAGCAATTGCTCGACCGCGGGCTGATCGAGGACCCCGCGGATCTCTACCGGCTGACGAAAGAGCAGCTGCTCATGCTCGAGCGCATGGCGGACAAGTCGGCGGAGAACGTCATCGCCGCCATCGACGGCAGCCGCCGGCCGCCGCTCGCCCGCCTCGTGTACGCGCTCGGCATCCGCCACGTCGGCGGGCACGTCGCGGAATTGCTGGCGGCCCACTTCTCCACGTTGGAGGGCCTGGCGGCCGCGTCCGCCGAGGAGGTGCGCGCCGTGCCGGGGATCGGCCCGACGATCGCGGAGAGCGTGGCTGCGTTCTTTGCGCGCGAAGAGACGCAGGCCCTGGTGCGGAAGCTGCGGCAGGTCGGCGTCGAGCCGGTGCCGCCGGCCGGGGGGGTGACCGGCCCGCTCGCGGGCAAGATGTTCGTGTTCACCGGCACGCTGGCCGCCCTGTCGCGGCGCGATGCGGCGGCCCGGGTGACGGCGCTCGGGGGAACCGTCGGCGAGGTGGTGAGCAAGCAGACGGATTATCTCGTGGCCGGGGAAGAGCCGGGAACCAAACTGGCGCGGGCGCGCAAAGCCGGGGTGCGGGTTCTCGACGAGCCGGCGTTTCTCCGGCTCCTGGACGGTGGCCCGGCCGAGGCCGCGGCCGCCGGGTCCGGCGGCCGCGAGGGCGGGAGCGGGCCCTTGTGAGACCGGGCCCGCGCCGGCGTAAGCGCCCCTACGGGGGGCACGAGATCCGCTACGGGGGCCGCGCGGGCCGCCGCCGCGGCCGGGGCCGGCCGTTCCTGGCGTGGTTCGTGATCGCCGCGCTTGTCGCCGCCGCGGTGTTCGCCGCCAGGACGCTCAAGCCGCTCCTGCACGGCAGACCGGAGGCGGGACCGCCCCGGGCCGAGGTGCAGATATTTCTGGTCCGCACCGAACCCGGCGGCCGCGCCCAGACACTCGCCCCCGCCGTCCGGCGCGTCGCCGCGGGTCCGACGCCGGCCCTCGCCGCCGCCGCCCTGCGGGCGCTGCTTGACGGTCCCTCACGCGCGGAGCGATCGCGCGGGCTGACCAGCGAGATCCCGCCCGGGACGACGCTCCGCGACGTGACCGTCGCCGGCGGGACGGCGACCGTGGATCTCAGCGTGACGTTCGCCGGCGGCGGCGGCTCGAGCAGCATCCTGGGGCGGGTGTGGCAGGTCGTCTACACCGTCGGCCAGTTTCCCGACGTCACGGCGGTCCAGTTGCTGATCGGCGGCCGCCGCGTCGATACGCTCGGGGGCGAGGGGCTGCTCGTCGGCGCGCCGCTGCGGCGGCCCGCCGTCATGCCGAGCTTCTGAAGGGACGGCTTCCGGCGTGGAGAATAGGCGGGCCATGCCCCGGCAGATCTTCGCCGACGAGATCGAGCGGTTTCTCGAAACGCTCCACGGGGTGGCGTCCGCGCGCGTCTTGACGGATCCGGACGGCGCCGTGTCGAACGTGTACGTCACCGCATCGTCCGCCGCCGAGGGCCGCGGCCTGCGCCACGGCATCGTCGCGGCGCTGCAGTCGCACTTCGGCATTCCCATCGACGAGTGGCGCGTGCGCATCGCCCAGTTGCGGACAGACGTGCCGGTGAGCGAGGTTCCGTGCTTTCGCGTGACACGGGTCGAGGAGGCGGCCGCGGCGGGCGAACTCGCCGTGACGATCAAACTCGGGTGGACGCGCGGCGCGGAGGATCGGTCGGCCACCGGACGGACCCACGGGCGCGGGGACGCCGCGGAGCGGCCTCGGGCGCTGGCCGCGGCGACCATCGCGGCGGTGCGCGACGCGCTCGACGTTCCCCACGCCCAACTGGCGCTTGACCGCGTCGGGACGGCGACCTTTCTCGATCGGCCGGTGGTGCTGGCGGCGGTCTCCGCGGCGATCGGCGGCCGCGTCCGCCTGTACGTCGGCACGGCGCTCGACGAAGGTCCCGTGCGCGATGCGGCGGGCGAGCCCGCGATCACCGCCGCGCTCGACGCCGTGACGCGGTGGCTGGTGGACGCCGCCTTCGTCGCCGGGGGGGCGCGCCCACTGCACCCGGGTGAGGGGGGCGGCCGGCGCGAGCGGCTGGAGGCCATGCGGCACTTTGTCCTGGAGGCGATGAGCGATCGGGACGCGCCGTCCCGCCTCGAGGAGCGCGGGGCCCTCGCCCCGGCCGCCGGCCAGGCGGCCGGCGGACCGTCAATCGGCACGGCGTCCCGGGTCCGGTCGGTGGACGCGCTGCCGCCGCGGCGCTTCAATCTCGCGCCGAACGGGCAGCCCGTCGCGGATCCCCCTGAAGGGGACGCGCCGGCGGCGGGCGCCCGCGCGGAGGGAGGTGCGACGATGAGCGTGCAGCACGATGTGTCGGACGCGGGAACCGGAGCCAAGACCCCGCGGGCCGTCTCAGTGGAGGAGGGATTCTACCGGGCGCTCATTGCGGATGGGACCCCGGTGCACCTCCGATGCCGGGACGGGTATGAAGTCGGCCGGGCGATCGTGCTCGACGTCGGGACCCACACGCTGCTGGTCGAGACGGCGGACGGGCCGGAGCTGTTCTTCAAGCACGCCATCATTTCGATTCGCGTCCTGCCGAAGCCGGCTGCACAGGCGTAGGGGCGCGAGCGGGGTGCCCGAGCAGCCCGACCGGCGCCTCGAAGAATTGCGCGCGCGCCGTGCCCGCACCGAGGCGGGCGGCGGCGACGAACGCGTCGCCCGGCAGCACGACGCCGGGAAGCTCACCGCGCGCGAGCGCGTCGCGGAGCTTCTCGACCCCGGCACGTTTGTCGAGCTGGACCGCTTCGTGTCCCACCGGGCCACCGAGTTCGGCCTGGACAAGATCGAGGCCCCCGGCGACGGCGTGGTGACCGGATACGGCGCGATCCACGGACGCCTCGTGTACGTCTTCTCCCAGGACTTTACGGTGCTCGGCGGCTCGCTCGGCGAGGCGCACGCCGCGAAGGTCTGCAAGATCATGGATCTCGCCGTGCGCAACGGGGCGCCGGTGATCGGGCTGAACGACTCCGGCGGCGCCCGCATCCAGGAGGGCGTCGCCAGTCTCGGCGGATATGCGGAGATCTTTCTGCGCAACACGCTGGCGAGCGGAGTCGTTCCGCAGATCTCGGCGATTCTGGGTCCCTGCGCCGGCGGGGCGGTCTATTCGCCGGCGATCACCGATTTTACGATCATGGTGCGCGGGACGAGCTACATGTTCGTCACCGGGCCGCAGGTCGTGAAGGCGGTGACCCGCGAGGACGTGAGCCTGGACGCCCTCGGTGGCGCCGAAGTGCATGCGACGCGGAGCGGCGTCGCGCACTTCATGGCCGGTTCCGACGAGGACGCGCTCGCGCTGATCCGGCGGCTCCTCACCTACCTCCCCCAGAACAACCTCGACGAGGCGCCCCGCGCGGACGCCGCCGACGATCCGCAGCGCATGGATGCCGCGCTCGACACGCTCGTCCCCGCGGATCCGAACCGCCCCTACGACATGCGGGACGTCATCGGACGCGTCGTCGACCACGGGGAGTTCCTCGAGGTCCACGAGCACTTCGCACCCAACCTCGTGGTCGGCTTCGCGCGTCTCGGGGGCCGGTCCGTCGGCGTGGTGGCGCAGCAGCCGGCCGTGCTGGCCGGGGTGCTCGACATCAACAGTTCGGTCAAAGGCGCGCGATTCGTCCGCTTCTGCGACGCGTTCAACATCCCGCTCGTGACTTTCGTCGACGTGCCGGGGTTCCTGCCGGGGACCGCGCAGGAGCACGGCGGCATCATCAAGCACGGGGCAAAGCTGCTGTACGCTTACTGCGAGGCCACGGTCCCGAAGCTCGCCGTGATCACCCGGAAGGCCTACGGCGGCGCCTACGACGTGATGTCGAGCAAGCACATCCGGGGCGACCTCAACCTCGCCTGGCCGACCGCGGAGATCGCAGTGATGGGTCCCGAAGGCGCCATCGACATCATCTTCCGGCGGGACCTGGATGCCGCCGATGATCGCAAGGCGATGCGGGCGCGTCTCGCCGCGGAGTACCGGGAGCGCTTCGCGAATCCCTACATCGCCGCGGAGCGCGGCTACATCGACGACGTCATCGAGCCCCGCGAGACCCGCCCGCGGCTCATTTCCGCCCTGGAGATGCTGGCCGGGAAGCGCGACCGCAACCCGTCCCGCAAGCACGGCAACATCCCGCTCTGACATGGCCGCCCGCCCGCCGGACTCGAACGGGGGGGCGCTCCGCAAGGTGCTCGTCGCCAACCGGGGCGAGATCGCGCTGCGCGTCATTCGGGCCTGCCGGGTGAGCGGCCTCGAGGCGGTGGCGGTCTACAGCGACGCGGACCGGACCGCGCCGCACGTCGCCGCGGCCGACGAGGCGTACCGGCTCGGCCCGGCGCCGGCGGCGGAGTCGTATCTCTCGGTCGGCGCGATCGTCGACGCCGCCCGCCGGTCGGGCGCCGACGCGGTGCACCCCGGCTACGGCTTCCTGGCCGAGAATCCCGCGCTCGCCGCGGCGTGCGCCGGCGCGGGGCTGGTATTCGTCGGGCCGCCCGCCGCCGCGCTGGCCCGGTGCGGCGACAAAGCCGAAACGCGGCGGGTCGTGCGGGCCGCCGGCGTCCCGATCCTGCCGGGCACCGATCCGCTGGACGACGCGGCCCTCGCGCGGGAAGCGGAGCGGATCGGATTCCCCGTGCTGCTCAAAGCCGCGTTCGGCGGCGGGGGCAAAGGCATTCACCTCGTGTCCCGCGCCGCCGATCTGGCGGCCGCCGTCCGGCTCGCCAGGGGCGAGGCCCGCGGCGCCTTCGGCGACGACCGCGTGTATCTCGAGCGGTGGCTCGACCGCGCCCGGCACGTCGAGGTGCAGATTCTCGCCGACGCGGCGGGCGCGGTCGTCCACCTCGGCGAACGGGAGTGCTCGATCCAGCGCCGTCATCAGAAGGTCATCGAAGAAGCCCCGTCGCCCGCGCTCGACGCGCCGCTGCGGGACGCCATGGGCCGCGCGGCGATCGCCGCCGCCCGCGCCGTCGGTTACGCCAACGCCGGCACCGTGGAGTTCGTGCTGAGCGGCCGTGACTTTTTCTTCCTGGAGATCAACGCCCGGCTGCAGGTGGAGCACCCGGTGACCGAACTCGTGACGGGCATCGACCTGGCGCGCCTGCAATTCGCGATCGCCGGCGGTGCGGCGCTGCCGTTCGGTCAGGACGACGTCGCGATGCGCGGCCACGCCATCGAGGGCCGGATTTCCGCCGAGGACCCGGACGCCGGGTTCGTCCCCTGGGTCGGCCGCGTTGGGCACGTGGTGCTGCCGGGCGGCCCGGGCGTGCGGGTCGACGCGGCGCTGATACCCGGCATGGACGTCACCCGGTTCTACGATCCTATGCTGGCGAAAGTGATCGCCTGGGGGGAGACGCGCGCCGAGGCGATCGCGCGCCTCGGCGAGGCGCTGCGCGAGACGATCATCACCGGCGTGCCGACCACCGTGCCCTTCCTCCGGTGGGCGCTCGCGCACCCGGCGTTTCGCGACGGGACCTACACCACCCGGTTTGTCGAGACGGAGTGGAACGGACGCCCGCGCAGCGCGCCGGACATCGCGGGTCCCGCCGCCGCGGCGCTCACGCATCTGACGGAGCGCGGGGCGCCGGCCGCTGTTCCGCACGCGGGGAGAGCGTGGATCGAGGCGGCGCGACGCGAAGGCCTGTCGTGACGACCTATTATGTCCGCGTGGACGGTGTGTCCCTGGAGGTCGCACTCGAGGAAACATCCGAGGGCCCGAGGGTCTTTGGGGTGGGCCTGCGGGCGGCTGCCGTGCGCGCGACCGGCACCCCGACGCGGCCGGCGGGCCGTCGGTCCCCGTCGCGCACGCGGCCGAGCCGGATCGACCTCGCCGAACTCCTGCCGGGATGGTACTCGCTGCTCGTGGACGGTCGGTCGCATACCCTCGGCGTTGCCACCTGGCACAACCCCACCCGTGGCGGCCCGGGGGCGGAGCCTGCGCTGGGCGGGTCCCGCCGCTGGATGCTCCTCATCGACGGCGTCACGAACGCCGTCGACGTGGGACGGTCTCCGCGGGTCCCCGGCGTGACGGCGGCCGTCACGGCCGGAACGGGACAGGTCCGGGCTCCCATGCCGGGTTTGGTCGTGGCCATCCGGGCCGAACCGGGAACGGCCGTGGTGCCGGGCCAGCCGCTGATTATAATGGAGGCGATGAAGATGCAGATGGAGATCCGCGCCCCGCACGCCGGTACCGTCCGCGAGGTTCGGGTCGTGCCCGGCCAGGACGTGGCGGGCAACGAACTCCTCGCCACGGTAGAGTAGGGGAGGCCCCCCGCATGCCGGACGACGCGAACGAGACGGCATCGGGCATTCCCGTGGCTCGGGTCTACACCGGCGCCGACGCGGCCGGGATCGACCCCCGCCGCGACATCGGCCTGCCCGGCGAAGCCCCCTTTACCCGCGGCATCTATCCGACGATGTACCGGGGCCGGCTGTGGACGATGCGGCAGTACGCGGGGTACGCCACCGCCGAAGAGTCCAACCGGCGCTTCCGGTACCTGCTCCAGCAGGGGCAGACCGGGCTCTCCATCGCCTTCGATCTGCCGACCCAGATGGGCTACGACTCCGATCACCCGCTCGCGGAGGCGGAAGTCGGCAAGGTCGGGGTGGCGATCGACTCGCTCGCCGACATGGAAGTGCTCCTCGGCGGGATTCCGCTCGACCGCGTCAGCACGTCCATGACGATCAACGCCACCGCGGCGATACTGCTGTGCATGTACCAGGCGGTCGCCGAGCGGCAGGGCGTCCCGGCGGACCGTATCGACGGGACGACGCAGAACGACATCCTGAAAGAGTACATCGCCCGCGGGACCTACATCTATCCACCCGGGCCGTCGATGCGGCTGGTGACGGACGCGTTTGCGTACTGCGCGGATCACCTGCCCCGCTGGAACCCGATCAGCATCAGCGGCTACCACATCCGCGAAGCCGGCGCGACGGCGGTCCAGGAAGTCGCCTTCACGCTCGGCAACGCGATCGCCTACCTCCGGGCGGCGCAGGAGGCCGGCATGGACGTCGACCGCATCGCGCCGCGGCTCGCGTTTTTCTTCGACGCCCAGATGGACTTCTTCGAGGAGATTGCGAAGTTCCGCGCGGCGCGGCGCCTGTGGGCGCGGACGATGCGCGAGCGGTTCGGCGCCCGCGACCCGCGCTCCGGCATGTTGCGGTTCCATACCCAGACCGCCGGCGTGGCCCTCACCGCCCAGCAGGCGGACAACAACGTCGTGCGGGTGGCGATCCAGGCGCTCGCCGCGGTGCTCGGCGGGACCCAGTCGCTGCACACGAACGCGCGCGACGAGGCCCTCGCCCTTCCGACCGATGAGTCGGCGCTGTTGGCCCTGCGGACACAGCAGATCATCGCCTATGAGACGGGCGCGCCGTCCACGGTGGACCCGCTCGGCGGATCCTACTACGTCGAAACGCTGACCGCGGAAATCGAACGCCGGGCCGAGGCGTATCTCGAGCGCATCGGGCAGTTGGGCGGGATGCTCGCGGCGATCGAGCAGGGGTTCGTGCAGGGGGAGATCGCCGAGGCCGCCTACCGCGAGCAGCAGCAGGTCGAGGCGGGCCGCCGCGTTATCGTCGGCGTCAACCGCTACCAGAGCGAGGAAGGGCGGGTGCCGCCGATCCTGCGCGTGGATCCGTCCGTGGTGGAGGACCAGCGGGCCCGCCTCCGGCGGGTGCGGGCGGAGCGCGATCACGGCCGGGTGCAGGCGACGCTCGCGGCGCTCGCCGGCGCCGCCCGGGGCCGCGACAATCTCCTGCCCCCGATCCTCGATTGCGTGCGCGCGTACGCGACGGTCGGGGAGATCTGCGATACCTTCCGCGGCTGCTTCGGCGTCTACCGGCCGGCGGCGGTCGTGTGAGCCGGTGCCGCAACTGGCGCATGTGGCGCTCATCGTCCGAAGCCTCGATGCGCCGGCATCCCTTCCCGTGTCCGCACTCGACCTCGCGCCGCGGGAGCGGACGGCCCTGCCGGGCGAGGGGGTGACGGTGTCCTTCATCACCATGGGGGCGGCCTGCGTCGAGCTGATTCAGCCGGTCGGGCCGCCCGGCCCGCTCCTCAGGTTTCTCAACGCTCGGGGCGAAGGCATTCACCACGTCGCCCTTCGCGTGGTGGACATTGAGGCGGCGATCGCCCGCGCCGCGGGCGCGGGCATTCGGGTGTCGGGCGAGGCGCCCAGACCGGGCGCGCACGGTGCCCGGGTCGCGTTCCTTCACCCCGCGTCGCTCCACGGCGTTCTCGTGGAGTTGGTGGAGGCGGCCACGTAGGCTGGGGTCCGGCCCAGACCGGGTCACGGTTTTCTCTAGAAAACTTCGCGCAGGCGTCCTTGCATTGAGTACGGTCTATATGATATAGTGCGCGCCGTAGACTGGAATCTATAGTTCACGGCTCTAGGTTCCAGAATACCCTCCCCACATCGCAGCAGGACTCGCAGTCTTGCCCCGCTCGGCCGGGGCCGGATTCATCTCGCAAGTCACCGGCGTGCCGGCCGCCGTACTGCGCGGCGCCGTCGCGCAGGCGCGAGTCTGGCGAGAAGGGGGGGATGTATGCCACCAGGCACGTCGGCGGTCTCCGCGGGGCCTCTCCGCGCCGGCACCGCCCGTCAGGCCGTTCGCGCGTGTCTCTTCCTCGGTCTGTTGCTTCCCATGGTCGCAGTGCTCGCCACGTGGGGCCTTCCCGTCGGGCGCACGGTGCACATCTCGGTCGACGGGCGCCAACTGACATTCCGGTCGTATCGAGGGACCGTAGGGGACGCGGCAGAGTCGGCCCAGATCACGATGCACCCCGGCGATCGGCTCGTCCCCGCGGCGGATACCTTGCTGTGGCCGGGGATTCAGGTCGCGGTGATACGGTCGGTCCCTCTGACCCTGCACGTCGGGACCGACAGCTCGCCGGTCCAGGTGGCCGCCACGACCGTCGCCGAGGCGCTGCGGACCCTGGGTGTGCCGCTTGGACCGATCGATCGCGTGTACCCGGATCCCGGCACCGCGCTTGTCGCGGGGATGCGGGTGACCGTCGAGCGGCGCGAATGGCGCACCTGGGTGGAGCAGCGGCCGGTAGCCTTTTCCTCGCGGGTCGTCGGCGACCCGCAGTTGTTCAAGGGCGATCGGGTCGTGCGGAGTGAGGGCCGGGCGGGATTGGATCAGCGGAACGTCGAGGCGCTCTACGCCAACGGCCGGCCGGCCGCCGTCGTTCCCCACCTTTGGACCGCCCTCCACGCACCGGTCCCGCGCGTGATCGCGGTGGGCACGCGGGCGTTGGTCGCCGCCCGCGGCGATTTCGCGGGCCGCGAGTACCTGATGCTTGACGCCACGGCGTACTATTCCGGGCCCAACAACTTCGGCGGCGGCGTCGGACCCCGGACGGCGGTCGGGCTCCTGGCGCAGCGCGGGGTGGTCGCGGTCGATCCTTCGCTGATTCCCCTCGGGACGCGGTTGTTCATCGACGGCTATGGCTACGCCGTCGCCGGCGACACCGGCGGCGCGATCCAAGGCATGCGCATCGATCTGTGCTTCAACAGCTACGACGAAGCGATCCACTTCGGCCGCCGGACGGTCAAGGTCTACATTCTCGATCGCCGGTAGGTGGGAGCGGGCCTCATTAGCGGCGAGCCGCCGGCGAGTCCCGCGGCGACCCGTGCGCTGCTGCGGCGGTTCGGCGTCCGTCCCACGAAGCGCTGGGGCCAGCATTTTCTCGTCAGCGCCCGGGTGCTCGACGTTATCGTCGCGTCCGCGGAGCTGTCCCTTCGCGACACGGTGCTGGAGGTCGGGCCCGGGCTCGGCACTCTGACCGAGGCGCTGGCCGCGCGGGCCGGCGCCGTGATCGCCGTCGAAGTCGATCCCCGTCTGGTGCGCGTGCTGGCGGCCCGCGCCGGCACGCTGCCCAACGTCCGCATCGTGCACGGCGACGCCCTGCACATGGACCTCGCGGCGCTGCTGCCGGACCCGGGGAGCGCCGGTGCCCGCAAGGCCGTCGCGAATCTGCCCTACAACATCGCGGCCCCGCTCCTGCTGCGCCTGCTCGAACCCGGCCTCGGGATGGCCCGGCTCGTCGTGACCGTCCAGCGCGAGGTCGCGGAGCGCATCGCCGCCGGACCCGGGACGGCGGCCTATGGGCGCCTCTCGGTCGCGGTGCGGTATCGGGCGGCCGCCAGGATCGTGTCGCGGATTCCGCCCGGGGCGTTTCTCCCGGCCCCGGACGTGGAATCGTCGGTGCTGGCCCTGGTGCCCCACCCGCGTCCGCCCGTGCGAGTTGACGATGAGGCGCGGTTGTTTCGGGTCGTGGCGGCCGGCTTCGGCCACCGCCGCAAGACGCTGGCCAACGCCCTTGCGCGCGGACTGGAGTTGTCCCCGGCCGCGGTCGCCTCTGCCTGCCGCGCCGCCGGTGTCGATCCGCGCGCCCGCGCGGAGACCCTCGGACTCGAGGCGTTCGCCGCCCTGACCCGTGCCCTGTACCCGGCCGATCGCTGACGCGCACCGGCTACGGGGTGGGCGGCGGGGTCACCTGGGCGCCGTAGCCGCGCCCCAGGACGAGGGTGAATTCTGCCGGCGCCGTCCCGCGCGGCGCCGCCGCGGTGACCGCCGCCGTTGAGGCCGGCTCGACGAGGACGCGGCTCATCCGCGTGCCGGCGGCGATGACCGCGGCCACCCGGGTGTCGCCCTGGTGCACGACGAGCACGCTCTCGGCGGCATCGGGAGCGGAGGCGACGCGGACCACTCGCACGCCGAGGGCGCCGAGGCGGGCGAGCGCGTCCCCGACGGCGTCGCGGCCTGCGCCGGACGTCAATACTTCGACGGACGTCCGCGCCAAGTCGGCGGCGTCCATGCCGTAGAACATCCGCGCGATCGTGGCCCGGTCTTCGGCCGGGTCCGGCAGCCAATCCGAGGCGCCGAACCGCCCCGGGAGCGTGCCGCGGTCGATGCCGTCCTTTGGCAGGCGCGCGGCGAACCATCCGAGCGCGATCAGCTGCTCCGGCCGGAGATTCGTGGCGATGTCCTCGCGAAAGACGGTGAGAATCCGGCCGGCGCGGAACACGACCCGCGGCCGGCGCAGTTCGGCCACGAGCGCGTCGACGACCTGCTGCTGGCGCCGGATCCGTCCGATATCGCCGAGCGGGTCGTGGCGGAACCGGGCGTATTCGATCGCGGCCTGGCCGCCCAGCCGGCGGTTGCCTTTCTTCAAATGGACGTGCAGCCCGTCCCAGTTGTCGTCGTAGTTGAGGTCCTTGTCGATGCGGATGGTCACGCCGCCGACCGCGTCGATCAGATGGACGTAGCCGCGCTCGGTCATCGTGATGTAGTACGGGAACGCGACGCCCGTGAAATTCTCCACCGTCCGCCGGGTGAGCGCGAGGTCGCCGTAGGCGTGCGCCGCGTTGATCTTGTCCGTGCCGTGGCCGGGGATGGCCGCCCGGGTGTCGCGCGGGATGCTCAGGACGTGGACACGGCGCGAGCCGGGATCGAAGCCGACGGCGATGAGCGTGTCGGTGCGGCTGACCGGGTAGACCACGTTGGGGTTCCGGTCGCTGACGGTCCGATCGAGGCCCATCACGAGCACGTTGGTGCGTCCGGTGACGCGGAACGGCCACGCGAACGTCGGCCCCGCCGGCTCCGCGCGGAGGGCCGCGACGGCCACGGCGCCGGCCAGCGCCGCTGCAAAGCCGATGACGAGGCCCCGGACCACGGCCCCGGCCGCGCGGGCCCACGCGGGCCGCGCCTTCGGCCGGCCCGCTCCTGGGACCGCGTCCGAAGTCACCGTGTTGGGTGGCGGTGGTTGCGTTGGCATGGCTGTCTATACTCTACGCTGTTCGCCGGCGAGTGTAACAGGCCCCGCGCAAAGCGCGGGGCAGGCCCGCGCCCCGGCCGCGCCGGGGATCGAATGTTAACGTTTGGGGAAGGAACGCTAATGAGAGGGGCGAAGTGTAGGGTGCAACGGTTGACCGTCCCTGGCATGGGGTGACGGGAGATGCGAGGGTCACGTACAGCGCCGACGGCCACGAACGTTTCGTTCGTGGCGCAACCCGCGGAGCCGCCTTGTGACGGCGCCGCGGGTTGTGTGTTTAGGTGCGAGTCCCGATGATCAAGATGATCAAGAGGAGGGTGCCGCAGTGAAGGAGCTGCACCTCAACGCGTACGCCAAAGTCAATCTGACGCTCGATGTGCTCGGCGATCGCTCGGACGGGTATCACGACATCGAAACGATTCTGCACACCGTCGAATTGCACGACTCGATCACCCTGCGGGAGGACGGGGACGGCATCGCCGTCCGCTGCGCGAGTCCCGAAGTGCCGGAGGACACGCAGAACATCGTGCACCGCGCGGCCGCCCTGCTCCGGGAGACCTTTCGCGTGCCCCGCGGCGTCGAGGTCGAGCTGACGAAGACGATCCCGATCGCGTCCGGCCTCGGCGGGGGCTCGAGCGACGCGGCCGTCACGCTGCTGGGACTCGCACAGATGTGGAAGCTGCGCCTCGACGAGCGGCAGTTGTTGGAGTTGGCCGGCCAGATCGGCTCCGACGTGCCCTTCTTCCTGGCCGGCGGGGCGGCGCTGGCGTTGGGACGCGGCGAGCGGATTCAGCCGCTCCGGCCGCTGCCGACCACGTGGGTGGTGCTGGCGCGGCCCCCGCTGCAGATCTCGACGGAGTGGGCGTACGGGGTGTTGGACCACGCGACCGAGCGGCGCCGGCCGGATACGCGCGCCGTCATGCGGGCGCTCGAGACCGAGGATCCCGCCGAAGTCGGACGGCTGCTCTACAACGTGTTCGAGGACGTGGTGGAATCTCACCATCCCGCCGTCCGCGCGCTCCGCGAGCGCATCGCGGCGCACCGTCCGCTCGGCGTGTCGATGTCGGGCACGGGCCCGGTGATGTTCGCGCTCGCCGCCAACGAGGCCGACGCGAGGACGATCGCCGCATCCCTCGCCGCGGACGCCGGGCACGAGGTCTTCGTGACGCGGACCTTCGCAGAGGAACGGTAGCGGCCGCGCTCAGGATTGTCGACGCGGTCGTCCTGGCAGGCGGGCCGCCAGCTCCCGCGCTGACCGGCAGCGCGCTTCCAAAGGCGTTTGCGCCGGTCGGGGGCTCCACGATGGTGGAGCGGGTCCTTTCGGCCCTACGCGCCACCCCGCACATCGGCCGCATCGCGCTTGCGGGTCCTGCATCCGTTCCGCCGGCGATCGCCGCCGCGGCGACGATGACGGTCGTCGCCACGGGCGGACTCCTCGACAACCTGGCGGCAGGGCTTGCCGCGCTCGGCGGTCCCCGGCCCGTGGATGCCTCCCGCGGTGCCGTTTCCGTCCTCGTGGCGGCGGCCGACGTGCCCCTCCTCACCTCCGCCGCGGTGGCCGCGTTTCTCGACGCGGCCGACGCGGCGGACGCCGACGCGGCGTACGCGATCGTGTCGCGTGAGGACGTCGTGCGCGCCTTTCCCGGCGTACGGAAGACGTTCGTGCGCCTCGCCGACGGAACATTCACCGGCGGGAGCCTCATCCTGCTGCGCCCCGCGGCGTTCGTTCGCGTCCGCCCGATCCTCGAGCGCGCCGTCCGCGCCCGCAAGCGCCCATGGGACTTGGCGCGGCTGTTCGGCCTCGGGACACTCGTCGGGCTCGCGACCGGGCGGCTCCGCATCGCGGCCCTGGAGCGCCGGGCCGAGGCGGTGGCGGGGCTCCGCGCCCGCGCGATCGTCTGCCGGGATCCGGGCGTCGCCCTCGACGTCGACACGCCTGAGGTCCTGGACGTCGTGCGGGCCGTTCTCGCGCCCGCGCCCGGTGCCGCGGTACACGTCGGGTGAGGCGGCTGCGCCGCGGCGACCGGATGGTGCTGATCGCGCAACGGCTGTTTGGCGAGCCGCATAAGATCTTTCCGCTCGCCACCTTCACGGAGGCGCTCGGCGCAGCGAAGTCGACCATCAGCGAAGACTTGGCCGCGCTACGCGCGCTGTGCGAGGAGTTTCAGTTGGGCCGGATCGAGACGCTCGCCGGCGCGGCGGGCGGCGTCCGGTACACGCCCCTCTGCACGCCGGCGCAGATCGAGGCGATTGCCGAGGACCTGGCGTCGCGCCTGCGCCAGCCGGCGCGCATCCTGCCGGGCGGCTTTCTCTACATGACGGATCTGCTGTCGCTGCCCTCCGTGGTGTCCCGCCTCGGTGACGTCTTCGCCACGTTCTTTGCCGACCGGCGGCCCGACGTCGTGCTGGCGATGGAGGTCAAGGGGATCGCGCTCGCCTTGATGACCGCGCGGGCGTTCAACGTGCCCCTGGTGACGATCCGCCGCGGCGGCCGGGCGATGGAAGGCGCCGAGGGCGCCTCGGTCACGGTGAATTACGTCTCGGGATCGTCGCGCACCGTGCAGGCGATGACGCTGCCGCTGCGCGCGGTCGCGCCCGGGGCCCGGGCCTTGTTCATCGACGACTTTCTGCGGGGCGGCGGCACCGCGCGGGGCGTGCGCGATCTGATGCGGGAGAGCCGGGCGGACGTCGTCGGGGTCGGCGTGCTGATCGAGGCGAGCCAGCCGCGCGAGAAACTGATCGACGAGTACGTGTCCCTGCTGACGTTCGACGGGGTGGACGAAGCGGCCGGCGCGGTCCGAATCGCGCCGAGCCGGTGGACGCTGCGGCGCGCCGGTCGCCCCGCGGCAGACGGGGTGGCCGCCGCCAGGAGCGCCGAATCCACGGCGCACGGCTCCCGGGCGCCGCGCTCCGCCCGCGCCCGGGGAGACGACGCGAACGGCCGGTCGTCCGTCTAAGCAGTCTCCGCAGGCGATCGCCGGCGTCATCGAGCGCGGTCTCGCGGCCGCCGCCGTGGCCTACGTACGCCAGGCCGGCGGAGCGGTTCACGAGGACCCGCGGCTCACGTGGGTGTCCACCGGCACTCCGCTCCGCTTCTACAACGGCGTGGTCCGCACGCGTCTCGCATCCCGGGATGCGGATCGAGAGATCGAGTCCGTGGTGTCCCGGTTTCGAGAGCGCGGCTGGCTCATGGTGTGGTGGGTGATGCCTTCCAGCCGGCCGCCCGATCTGGCGCCGCGTCTTGCCGCGCACGAATTTGCCCTCCGGAACCGGGACCTCGCCATGGCGGCGGATCTCGCTGCGCTGTCCGGAACGGCGCCGGTCCCGGCCGGCGTGACGGTCGAGCGGGTGCGCACGCGTGAGGCGCTCGAAGACTGGGTGCGGGCGTTCGGCGCAGGATTCGGCGTTCCCGACGAAGCGTTGGCCCAGTACTCCAAGCTTCCGCTCAGCGTGGCGCCGGCCGATTCCGCGTTCCGGTACTACCTCGCCCGGGCGGACGGGGCACCCGTGGCCACGGCGCTGTGGTATCCGGCCGCGGACGCCGCGGTGATCGACGAGGTCGCGACGATTCCCGCGATGCGCCGCCGCGGCATCGGTACTGCGATCACGTCCGCGGCGCTTCGGGACGCCCGGGCCACGGGGTACCACACCGCGGTCCTGGTGGCCTCCGAGGCCGGCGCCGGCGTCTACCGGCGGATCGGGTTCGCCTCCTACGGGCCGCGATACATCTACCTTCGGCCAAATCCGGGCCCATAGCCCGCGCGGAGCGGGGCGGGTCGCATACACCTCTTGACTTCATTTTCTAACGATGTTAGATTAATTATCGGGGTGATATTATATTATGGGCGTAAGGGAACGGCGGCAGCGGGAGCGCGAGGGGCTACGCCGGGCGATTTTGGACGCCGCGCGTGAGATCGCGGCCGCCGAGGGCTGGCCCGCGGTCACGATCCGGCGGGTCGCGGAGAAGATCGAGTACAGTCCGCCCGTCATTTACGAACACTTCAACAGCAAGGAGCAGATTGTCGTCGAGTTGCTGCGCGAAGGCTTTCGCGCGATGCTCGCGGGGATGCGGGCGGCGCGCGACGCGGAGAAGGACCCGGTCGCGGCTCTGCTCGCGATCGGACGGGCCTACTGGGCCTTCGCGGTCGCGCATCCCGAGATGCATCTCGGGATGCAGGGGGAGACCGCGTTCGAAGCCTGCATGGTCCGTCCGTACATCGCCGGACCCAAGGACCGGCAGGACGAGCCGTCGTCTCCGCCGCGCCACCGCCCGTTCGACGAAGTGCACGACCGCGAGGAGTGGCATCGGTTCTTCCGGTCGCGCTCCGCGGAGATTCCCCCGGATGAGCCCTTTCCGGAGACCCGTGAAATCTTCCTGACCGTGCGGGACGGCCTGGAGCGGGCGCTCGGCGGGCGGGATGCGGATCTGGAGAGCCTGTCCTGGAAAGTCGTGATCTTGTGGGGCGCAACCCACGGCCTCGTCACGCTGGCGATGGCCGGCATGATTCCGAACGGCCGCGAAACCGGCGCCTACCTCGTGGACAAGATGGTCCGCGACCTGCTGACCGGCTGGCGCGCCGAGACCAAGCCGTGGCGGCCCGATGCCGCCCGGGTGAAGACGCCGGCGCGTTGATCCGGCGGTATTACGCGTCGCCCGGGGCGGGGAGCCCGCGGGCACGGAGCGATGGGGGAAACAGAGATGCGCACGCGTGTTGTGATCGTTGGTGCCGTACTGGTGGCCGCGCTGGCCTCGACCATGGTGGTCCGGAGCCTCGGCCACCCGGCCTCCTCGAGGAGCACGGCCGCCGCCGCGGCCGATCCTGTATCGGTCACGGCGGTCGCCGCCAAGGCCGGCGACGTGGTGACGCGGGTCCTCGCGACCGGAACCGTGACGAGCATCCGGGATGCGAAGCTCGGCTCCAAATTGTCCGGCCGCGTGGCCGCGGTCCTCGTGGACGAGGGGATGCGGGTCGCGGCGGGCACGCCGCTCCTACGGCTGGATGCGAGCGACATCCTCGTCCAGCAGGCAGAGGCGCAGGCGAGCGCGGCGGCCGCCCGCGCGCAACTGCAGAAAGTCGTGACCGGCGCCCGGCCGCAGGAGCGGCAGCAGAGCACGGACGCCGTGCGGCAGGCCCGGGCCAACGTGGACTCCGCGCAGGCGTCGGTGCGGTGGGCGCAGATGACGGTGGATCGGGACCGCTCGCTCCAGGCGCAGGGCGCCATTGCCCAACAGGACCTCGACCAGGCGACGACGCAGCTGCGCGTGGCCCAGGCACAGGCGGCCCAGGCGCAGGCGGCATACGACTCCGCGGTGCAGACCGCGAGCCTCGTGCACATCGGCTCACGTGAGGAAGACATCCAGGCCGCGCGGGCGCAACTGGCCCAGGCGGAGGCGGCGCTCGCGGCGACGCAGGTCCAGCTGCGCGATGCGACCATCTACGCGCCGTTCGACGGGACGATCACCAAGCGCGACGTCGAGCCGGGTCAGATCGTGTCGCCCGCGACGACGTCGAGCAACCCGCTGCTCGTGCTGAGCCAGGTCGACGACGTGTACGCGGAGTTCATCGTGCCCGCGCAGCATCGGTTCGAGCTGCAGCCGGGACAGGACTCGGTGCTCGCCGTGGACGGGCTGCCGGGGCAGACGTTCCAGGGGCGGGTGCAGGAGATTCGGCCGGCGGCGGATCCGGCCAGCCGGACCTTCGGCGTGCGGATCCGCGTCCACAACACGAACGGGGTCCTGCGGCCCGGGATGTTCGCCCGCGGCGCGGTCACGGTCGGCGTGCGGCACAACGTGCTGCAGATTCCGGAAGGGGCCGTCGTGACGGCGGCGTCGGGCCCCATGGTCTTCGTCGTGCGCGACGGCCGCGCGATCCGGCGGCCCCTCACCTTGGGCGCGCACCACGACGGCATGGTCGACGTGGCCTCCGGCTTGTCCGCGGGCGAGCAGATCGTCGTCGAGGGGCAGGACGCGCTGACCGACAATCAGCCGGTCGCGCTCCGCGGCCGCTAGGCGGAGGAGAGAGACCCGTCATGCAGTGGCTTGCCGGCCTGTCCGTCCGCCGCCCCGTCCTCGCGTCGGTGATCGTCCTGGCGATGGTCTTCCTGGGCGCGTTTTCTTACTCCGGACTCAAAGTCGAGCGCTTCCCGAACGTCGACATTCCGTTTGTGATCGTCACGACCGCCGATCCGGGCGCCTCGCCGGAAGAGATCGAGAGCGACGTCACCAACAAGATCGAAGACGCGGTGAGCTCGGTGAACGGCATCGACCACACACAGTCGACGTCGGCCGAGGGCGTCTCGATCGTGGCGATCCAGTTCGTCCTGGAAAAGAACATCGACGTCGCGGCCCAGGACGTCCAAAACAAGATCAACGCCATCCCGGACCTCCCGGCGGGAATCGATCCGCCGACGGTCTTCAAGTTCGATCCGAGCGCAATTCCTGTGATGACCGTGTCGCTGTCGGCCAACCGGCCGGTCCGCGATCTCACCGAGTACGCCGACAAAGTGCTGAAGCCCCAGCTTGAGGGGATCTCGGGCGTCGGGCAGGTGACGCTCACCGGCGGCCAGGCGCGGCAGATCAACGTCTGGGTCGATCCGGACAGGCTTGCGGCGTACGATCTGGCGGCCAACAGCGTGCTCACGGCCGTGCAGAACCAGAACGTGCAGCTCCCCGCGGGCAACTTGGACCGGGGCAATACGCAGGTCACCCTGCGGGCCCTCAGCCGCGTCACCTCCCCGCGCGAGCTCGCGACCGTGGGACTCACGACGCGCGCCGGCCGGCCCGTGACCCTCGGGGACGTCGCCACCATCGAAGACGGCGCCGCGGAGCCGGTCACGACGGCCAACATCAACGGCACCCCGGCGGTGCTGCTCGAGATCACGAAACAGTCGGGCGCGAACACCGTGAACGTCGTGGACGCGCTCAAGGCGCGGCTCCGTGCGACGACGCCGCTGCTGCCGGCCGGGTACGATCTGCGCGTCGTGCGCGACCAGTCCGTGTTCGTGAAGGCGTCGACGGCCGCGGTGCAGGAGCACCTGATCGTCGGGTCGATCCTGGCCGCGTTCGTCGTCCTGCTGTTCCTCCGGAGCTGGCGGCCGACGATCATCGCGGCGCTCGCCATTCCTACGTCGATCATCAGCACGTTCGCGCTGATCGCCGCCCTCGGCATGACGCTCAACATGATCACCCTGCTCGCGCTGGCGCTGGTCGTGGGTATCGTCATCGACGACGCGATCGTCGTCCTCGAGAACATCTACCGCTTGATGAAAGAGAAGGGCCTCTCGCCGGTCCAGGCGGCCGTCGAGGGGACGCGCGAAATCGGCCCGGCGGTGACCGCGACCACCATGAGCCTGATCGCGGTGTTCCTGCCCCTCGCCTTCATGAGCGGGATCGTCGGCCAGTTCATGAAGAGCTTCGGCTGGACGATGGCGTTCGCGATCGCGGTCTCCCTGGTGGTGAGCTTCACGCTGACCCCGTCGCTGTCCGCCCGCTGGCTGGGTGGACGGGCAGGCGGCCGTACGGGCCGCGGGCCGGCCGGACCTGCTCCGTCGGCGGGCGCGCCCGGCGCCACCGCCCTCGCCATCGATACCGGCGTGGGCGCGGACGCAACGGCGCAACGCGGCCGGCTCTACGGCGCGCTCGACCGCGGGTATCACCGGCTGCTGGAATGGGCGCTGAGGCGGCGCTGGGTCGTGGTGGTCCTCACGCTGCTGACCCTGGTGAGCATCGCGCCGCTCGGCGCGGCGGTCCACAAGAATTTCCTGCCGGAAGACGACCAGTCCCAGCTCGAGGTCGTCGTGCGGGCGCCGGAGGGATGGACGCTCGACGCCGCCAGCCGGTTCGGCACGCAACTCGCCGTTGAGATCCGCCACCTCCCGGGCGTCGACTACACAATCGTGACCGCCGGCGACGACTCCCAGCATACGCCGAACCGCTTCACGATCTTCGTGAAGATGGTCGACCTCGACAAGCGGTCGGTCAGCCAGCAGGCGATGTACGGCCTGATTCGAGACGGGATTCTCTCCCGCTACGCGTACCTGGGGCTGCAGGCGCAGGTCGAGGCGACCTCCGAGTTCGGCGGCAGCGGCGGCTTCCAGCCGGTCGACTACGTCGTCAGCGGTCCGGACCTCGCCGTCCTAACGCGCGTGGGCGACGAGGGCCTCAAGCTCCTGGGCGCGATCCCGGGGGTGGTGGATGCGCGGTCGTCGCTCGTGAGCGGGGCCCCCCAACTCGGGATGCGGGTGGACCGGCAGCGGGCGGCGGACCTCGGCGTCAACGCCGTCGACGCCGCCAACGCCATGTACATGCTCGTCCAGGGCGTCGAGGTAAAAACCGCCAAGTACGCGGAGGCCGGACAGCAGTACAAGATCGTCATCCGCGCCGACAAGCAGCACCGGACCAACCAGCAGGTGCTGGCGCAGCTGCCGGTCGCCTCCAGCACGACCGGCGTCGCGTCCCTCGAACAGGTGGTGAGCTCCAGCTACGGGACCGGGCCCAGCGAAATCAGCCACTACAACCGGCGCCGGCAGGTGGAGTTGACCGCCAACCTCCTCCCGGGGGCGTCGCAGGCGGCCGTGCTGCAGCAACTCGACCGCAAGATCCGCGGGCTCGGGCTGGGCCCCGCGTACGACATGACGTTCACCGGTCAGGCTCTGGAGCAGGGGCGGCAGGCGGCGGCGTTCATGACGTCGTTCATGCTGTCGTTCGTCTTCATGTACCTGGTGCTGGCCGCGCAGTTCGAGTCGTGGATCCATCCGGTGACGATTCTGCTGTCCCTGCCGCTCACCGTGCCGTTCGCGCTCCTGTCGATCCTCTTCCTCCACGGGTCGCTCAACATTCTCTCGCAGCTCGGCATCCTGGTGCTGTTCGGGGTCGTGAAGAAGAACGCAATCCTTCAGATCGACCGCGCGAATCACCTGCAGGCGGCCGGGCTGGACCGAAAGGCCGCCATCATCCAGGCGAGCCGTGACCGGCTCCGGCCGATCCTGATGACCACGATCGCCTTCGTGGCCGGCATGATCCCTCTCGCCATCAGCCGGGGCGTGGGAGCCGAGACGAACCGGGCCATGAGTTCGGTGATCATCGGCGGCCAGGTGCTGTCGCTGCTCCTTACGCTTGTGGCGATTCCGGTCATCTATACGTACTTCGACGAGCTCCAGCGGACCGGCGTGGGGCGCCGGCTCGGGCGCGCGCTCGGCCGGCTCTTGGCCACTGTGTTTGGTCGCCGTCGCCCGAGTGGCGAGACCCCGCGTTCGAGCGCGGGCGCCGAGACGCCCGATCGCGTCCGGGTCGGCGCGGGGAGATCCGGCGGCGCGGACTAAGGCCGGGCCGGCATACGTCAGGCTGCCATTAACGTTCTCCCGAACTTGGGGATAGAATGAGTGAACGGTCAGTCACCGCGGTGGAACGCCGGCGGAACCGGGCCTGCGGCGCGGGTGGGAGACGGCATGCCATGGTACGCTTGAGCTCGAGCGCGCGTGAGGCGCGCATCGGTGAGCGGCGGTCCCAAATTCTGCGGGCGGCGCTCGACGTGTTCAGTCGGCGGGGCTTTCACGGGGCGACGATTCGCGAGATCGCCACCACCGCCGGGCTGGCCGAGGGAACGATCTACCTCTACTTCCCGAGCAAGCAGGAGCTGCTTCGGGGCGTGATCGTCCTGGTCGCCGAAGACGGCCCGCCACCGGCCCCCGAGGCCTTCGGACCGGGCGCCGATCGGGCGTTTCTGAGCGCGTTTGTCCGGAACCGTGTGGAGACGCTGGCGAGGCACGCGGCGTTCATCCGGCTGGTCGTGCACGAGGCCGATTTGCACGAGGATCTGCGCCGGGAGTTGTTCAGGCGGTTGCACGATCCGTTCGTCGGCCGGTTTCGCCCGTACCTTGAAGCCCGCATCGCCGCCGGGGCATTCCGGCCGGTCAATATCGAGGTCGCCGCCTCGATCTGCGCCCGCATGGTGATGAGTTATGTCATGACACACCACGTTCTCGACGTGGCCCAACCGCGACACGACGATGACGAGTACCTCGGCGAGATGGTCACGCTGATCCTTCAAGGACTCGAGGCGCGGCCGTCGTCGCCGGATTCGGCATCAGGCACTTCGAAGGAGGAGTGAGATGCTCAGTTGGCCTGCTCGTTGGATCGCGTGTGTCGCGCTCGGCGCGATGACCATGCTGCCGGTCGCCGCGGACGCCCAGACCCCGCCCGCCCCCGCACAGCCGCCCGCGCCGGCCCCGGCGCCGATCCCCGCGGTCCCGCCGGTGCCGTCCGTCTCCGGCGGCACGCCGCTCACGCTGCTCGACGCGGTGCGCCGGGCCCTCGAGCAGAATCTCCAGGTGCGCGCGGCGGCGATCCAGGTCGCGATCTCGCGGGCGCAGGTGGCTCAGGCGGAAGCGGGCCTCTTGCCGACGGTGACGTTTGGGGCCAGCTACACCGACCAAACCGCGCCCGGCAGTTCGCACCTCGGGGGCATCATCAACATCCCGAGCGCCGGGATCACGGGCGCCCCGTTCACGGCGATCCTCCCCGGCACGACGACGCCCCCCTGGGCGCTCAAGCTGAACTTCCAGTACCCGCTGTACACGGGCAACGCGCTCCAAGACCAGCTGGCGATCACGCGGGCCAACCTGCGCGGGCAGGAGAGCGCGTTCACGGCGACGGCGGAGCAGGTGGTGCTGGCGGTGCGGCAGGCGTACTACAACCTGGAGCAGAGCGAAGGACAGGTCGCCGCGGCGCAGCGGGCGGTGGACGCGTCGCAGGAAAACGTGCGCGTGACCGATGCGCGCGTGCGCGTGGGGACGTCCCCGCAGTTCGATCTGCTGCAGGCGCAGGTCCAGCTGGCGCAGGCGCAGCAGAACCTGACCAAGGCGAAGGCCGCGGCGGTGGCGGCCGAGCAGCAGCTGGCGGCGGTCATCAACGTGCCGATCTCCTCCCCGCTGAATACGACGACGCCGATGGGGCTCCCGGCGCCGCCGGCGGACGTGGAGGCGCTCGTGACCCAGGCGCTCCGGCAGCGGCCGGAGATCGCGCAGGCGCAGGCGGCGATCCAGGCCGGGCAGGCCGCGGTCGACCTGGCCGCGGCGGGGTTGCGGCCCAACATCAGCATCACGGGCGGCCCGTCAATCGTGACCAACGACCTGACGACCAACGCGCCGGTCGGGTGGGCCGGGACGATCCAGCTGACGCTCGCGGTCTTCGACGGCGGGCTGACCCGGGCCAAGGTCGAGCAGGCGCGGCAGCAGCTCGCGCTGGCGCACGTGCAGGACGCGCAGACGCGGCAGACGGTCGAGGAGCAGGTGCGCGCCGCCTACCTGAACCTCCAGCAGGCCGCGGAGCAGCTCACGTCGGCCCGCATCGGACTCACCGCGGCGCAGGAGGCCCTGCGCATTGCTACCGTGCGGTTCCAGGCCGGCGTCGGGACGCAGCTCGAGGTCGTGACGGCGGTGCAGAACCTCGAGGCCGCCGACTTCGCCGTCGTGCAGGCGACGTTTCAGTACAACCTCGCCCTCGCGCAGATCGATCAGGCGGTCGGGACCCAGATCACCTTCTGACGGCCCGCTCGGCACCGGGTGTCGGTCTCGGCGGTGTCGAAGACGTCGGCACCGCGAGATTCTGATGAGGGTGTCGGCATCGAATGCCTGCGGCGCTGGATTCTGCCGGTCGTCGGCCTCGGCGTGCTGATGTGTGCGGCGGCGATCAGCCGCTTCCAAGAGCGGGTCGATTAGGAGGGGCATGGACACAACGGGTGGGATCGACGCACGGGTGTTTCGCGACGCGCTGGCGCATTTTGCCACCGGGATCACCATCGTGACCGCGCCGGCGGTCGACGGGCCGCACGGCGTCACCATCAATGCGTTCACGTCGCTCTCGCTCAGGCCCCCCCTCGTGCTGATCTGCATCGAACACGGCCGCTACTCGCTTCAAGTGCTGGAGACGGCGCGGGTCTTCGCGGTGAACGTGCTCGCCGAAGGCCAGGAGCACCTGTCGCGCTTCTTTTCGACCGATTCGCGCCCGGAGGGGCCGCACGCGTTCGACGGCATTCCGTACCGGCCCGGCCGCCTGGGTGCGCCGGTGCTCGACGGCTGTCTCGCGCTGCTCGAGTGCCGCGTGACGGCGCAATATCCGGGCGGCGACCATGCGATTTTCGTGGGAGAGGTCGAGGCCGCCGAAGTTTTTCCCGGCCGCCGCCCGCTCCTCTACTACGACCGCGCCTACTGCGGACTCGCCGGCACGTAGAACGAGGGGCCACTGAACGACGCGGTTTGCCGAACGCCCAGATCGAGCAGTTGGTCCCGGCGGTTCTGGATCGTGTGGTGCCACTGAACGACGCGTTTTGAAGGAGGGGGATCGGATGAGCAAACGGATCGTCAGGACCGAACAGGCGCCGCAGGCGATCGGTCCGTATTCGCAGGCCGTCGTCGCGGGCGGGTTCGTGTACGTGGCGGGGCAACTCGCGCTCGATCCCCACACCGGGCAACTGGTGCCGGGCGACGTTCGGATACAGACCAAGCGCGTCATGGAGAACATCAAGGCGATTCTCGAGGGCGCCGGGTCGTCGATGGCCGGCGTGGTCAAGACGACCGTTTTTCTCCGCGACCTGAACGACTTCGGCGCAATGAACGAGATCTACGGGTCCTACTTTCAGGAAGACCCGCCGGCCCGCTCCACCGTCCAGGTGGCAAAGCTGCCCCGTGAAGGCGCGGTCGAGATCGAGGTGGTGGCGGTCGCGAAGTAGTGCCGGGCGGCGGGTTGGTCGATCATCGCCGGCCGCCTGTGCACCGGCCCCCGCCCGCCCGCGGCCCTTGCCGGACCGCGGCGGACGCGTTACGATCGCGGAGGAAGATGCCGCAGATCGTGCAGGTGATCTAGGCGGTACTGGATCACAAGGTGCCGCCGACCGACGCGCTTTGGTGGGGGGTCGGCTAACGGTAGGCCATCAGACTTTGGATCTGAGAGTCCAGGTTCGAATCCTGGCCCCCCAGCCACATCAGAGACGACGCGATGCAACGGAAAGTCAAGAAATACAACGGTTTTCAGCAGCCATGGGCACTCAGGATCTGACGGTGCACCCTGCCTGCACTTATTTTGCACTTGTGCCGTGCTCTAACCCAACTTCCGCAGTTGAGGGGTAAA
>DASYZR010000020.1 GCA_035945995.1 bacterium | reverse complement strand
ATGGAGCGGGACTTCGCGACGAGCGGAGATCTGTCGCGCAACCCGTCGTTCTTCTATCATCTCGGCGACGTCGTCTACTACGCGGGCGAGACTCCCAACTACTACTTCGAGTTCTACGAATCATACAATCTGTACCCGGCGCCGATCTTCGCGATACCCGGCAACCACGACGGCGACGTGAACTCCACGGCTCCGGAGCCCTCTTTGGCGGCTTTCATCCGCAACTTTTGCTCACAGACGCCGATCCATACGCCGGAAGCTCAAGACTCGGCGCGACAGACGATGACACAGCCGAACGTGTTCTGGGTGCTCGACGCCGAGCTTGCGACGATCATCGGATTGTACAGCAACTGTCCCGAGGGTGGGCAGGTCGGTGCAGCGCAGGCCGCTTGGTTTCAATCCGAGCTGGCCGCCGCGCCGGCGGACCGCGCGCTCATCGTGACGGTTCACCACCCGATTTACTCCGCCTATGGACCTCACCCGGGGAGCCAGCATCTCAAAGACCTGCTGGACGCCGCCTGCGGCGCGGCCGGACGAATTCCCGACCTCGTGCTGACCGGCCACGTCCACAACTATCAACGGTTCACGGCCCCTCTGGCGGGCCGGGATGTCAGCTTCGTCGTCGCCGGCGCCGGCGGATACAATTCGAAGCTTCACATCCTCGCGCAGGAATTTCACAGCGCGAAGCCGCCGATCCAAATGCCCGGTTCGGAGGGCACCCTGGAGCGCTTCTGCGACTCCAATCACGGATATCTGCGCATCGAGGTGACGTCCGGCGGCATTCACGGCGAGTACTATGCCGTCCCGAACGTGGATCCGAGCGCCGCGCAGCTTCCCGCCCTCAGACCCTTCGACGCCTGGGACATCGCAGTCGGTTCGGCGGCACGATCCGCGGGCGCTGCGGCGCCGGGACAACCCGGGGGCTCGGCACACTCGAGCGGGCGAAGGCCCCCGGCGGCGAGGCGGGCGGGGCGAAGGCGGAGCCGAGGGTCCGGGTAGCCCTTGAACGCTCACCCGGCGATCAGCGGAATCGACGCAAGCGCGGCCACGATCCCGACCGCCTGCGTGCGGGAGACCCGTTCGTTGAGCACCGCGCGCGCCAGCACCACCGTGGAGGCCGGATACAGCGACGCGAGCACCGCGGCCACGTCGAGGCGGCCGGCGTGCTCGGCCAGCAGAAAGAAGGCGTTGCCGCCGGCGTCGAGCGCACCGGCGAGGAGCATCAACAGCACGGTTTGCAACGCCGGCGACAGGGGTGATGCGGCCCCGCCCCGCCGTGCCAGGGCGAGCGCGCCCGCGACGGCGAGGATCGCAACGAGCGTGATCAGCTGCGCCGCGGCGAGGGGCCAGAACACCGAGTCGGTCCGCGCCCTGCTGATGAAGATATAGAAGCCGCCGAAGCCGATTCCGGCGAGGATGGCGAGCCGCAGCCCGCGGGGCTGCCCGCGTTCGCGCGAGAGCGCCGGCCCGGCCGGACGCGAGACGAACCACACCGCGATCATCGCCAGGCCAAACCCGGCGAGCTGCCAGCCCGTCGGCAGTCCCTGCGAGAGGGCGGCAAACGCCACCGGCATCGCCGCGGCCACCAGCGCCGATACCGGCGCCGCGATCCCCATCACCCCGACGGCCAGGGCCTGATACAGCGACACGAGCCCGAGGGCGCCCGCGAGGCCGGCGGCGCCGGCCCAGCCGAGCACCGGGAGAGCGGGAAGCCGTTCCGCGCGCGCCCACGCGAAGACCAGCATCGTTACCAGCGCGGCGAGTTTTGATACGGCGGCTACGGTGAAGACCGGCGCGCGCCGCGTGGCGAGGCCCCCGCTGAAGTCGCCCGCGCCCCAGGACGTCGCGGACGCGAGCCCATAGAGTCCCGTCGCAACCGGTGAGGCCAAGGGGCCTACGTGTCGGACGAGGGGCCGCGCCCGGACTCGTCGGGGGCCGGCCGCCACCTCAGGGTGGGGTGGCGCGCGGCCGTCACCTCATCGAGGCGCGTCACCGGGGTTTCGTGCGGCGCGGTGCGCACGAGGTCCGGATCCGTCTCCGCCTCGCGGGCGATCGCGAGCATCGCGTCCACGAATGAATCCAGCGTCTGCAGGCTCTCCGTCTCCGTGGGCTCGATCATGATCGCTTCCTCGACGATCAGCGGGAAGTAGATCGTCGGCGCGTGGAACCCGTAGTCCAGCAGCCGCTTCGCCATGTCCTTCGTCGTCACATGATACCGGTCGCGCTGGCGGCGTCCGGAGAGCACGAACTCGTGCTTGCACACGCGGTCGTAGGGCAGATCGAAGGCGCCCCGCAGCCGGCTCAAGAGGTAGTTGGCGTTCAGGACCGCCATCTCCGCCGCTTCGCGCAACCCTCCGGCGCCCATCGTCCGCATGTACGCGTACGCGCGCACCAGGTTGCCGAAGTTGCCGTAGAACGCCCGCATCTTGCCGATCGTCTTCGGCAGGTTGTAGTCGAGCAGGAACCGCTGGCCGTCGCGCTCGACGGTCGGCACCGGAAGATAGGGCGCCAGGTGCGCGCGCACGCCGACCGCGCCGGCGCCGGGTCCGCCGCCGCCGTGGGGCGTCGTGAAGGTCTTGTGCAGGTTCAGGTGCATGACGTCGAACCCCTGATCGCCCGGCCGGGTGACGCCGAGAATCGCGTTACAGTTGGCGCCGTCGAGGTACAGTTGCGCGCCGACGCCGTGGACCGCGCGGGCGACGTCCTGAATCTGCTCCTCGAACAGCCCGAGCGTGTTCGGGTTCGTGAGCATGAGCGCCGCGACGTCGGTCGACAACACGCTCTTGAGCGCCTCGAGATCGATGTTCCCGCGCGCGTCGCTTCTGACCTCGACCACCCGGTAGCCCGTGTGCGCCGCGGAGGCCGGGTTGGTTCCGTGGGCGGAATCCGGCACGACGACGGTCGTGCGCCGCTCGCCCTTCTCCTCGAAGTACCGGCTGATCATGAGGAGGCTGGCCATCTCCCCGTGCGCGCCGGCCGCCGGTTGGAACGTGACCCGGTCCATCCCGGTGATCTCGGCCGTCATGTGCTCGAGCTCCCACAGCAGCGCGAGCGCCCCCTGGGCCAGTTCGTCCGGCGCGTAGGGATGCAGGCGCGCAAACCCCGCCTGCCGCGCCACGTCTTCGTTGATCTTGGGGTTGTACTTCATCGTGCACGAGCCGAGCGGATAGAAGCCTTCGTCGATCGAGAAGTTGCGGTGACTGAGCGCCGTGTAGTGGCGCACGACGTCCAGTTCGCTCACCTCCGGCAGGGCGGGCTCGGCCTCGCGGCGCACGGCGGGCGGCACGACCGCGTCCAGCGGGACGTCCGGCACGTCGCTCGCCGGCAGGCTGTACCCGATCCGGCCCGGCGCCCCGCGCTCGAAGATCACCGGGACCGGCCGCCGGCGCAGGTCCGGCCGGGTGGCCGTCGCCGTCGCCGGCCCCTTCGCCGCCGCGCCGCCTGACGCGGACCCCGATTCGCGCGGGGCGCTCATTGCACCGTCTCCAGGTAGCCGACGAGTTGATCGATCTCTTCCCGAGTCCGCCGCTCGGTGACGCAGAGGAGCCAGCAGTCCGCGAGGTCCGGATAGAAGCGTCCGAGCGGGAGCCCGCCGAGGATGCCGTGCTCGAGCAGGCGCTTGTTGATCTCCTCCGGCGGCACGGGGCACCGGACGACGAACTCGTTAAACACCGGCGCCGCAAACGGCAGACCGTACCCCGGTACCCGCGCGATCCGGTCGCGCGCGTAGCGCGCCTTGCGGGCGTTCAACTCGGCGACGTCGCGAACGCCCCGGCGGCCCAATGTCGCCAGGTACACCGCGGCGACCAGCGCGTTCAGCGCCTCGTTCGTGCAGATGTTGCTGGTCGCCTTGGCGCGGCGGATGTGCTGTTCGCGCGTCTGGAGCGTCAGCACGTAGCCCGGCCGGCCGCCGGCGTCGACGGTGCGGCCGACCAGACGGCCGGGCATCCGCCGCACGAACTCCTGCCGCGTCGCCATCACCCCGAGATAGGGGCCGCCGTAGTTGAGCGCGTTGCCGAGCGGCTGGCCTTCGCCGGTCGCGATGTCGGCGCCGTACTCGCCCGGCGGCTTGATGAGGCCGAGGCTCAACGGCTCGGCGATCGCCACCACGAGCAGCGCGCCGCGGTCGTGGGCCGCCTGCGCGAGCGCCGCGCCGTCCTCGACGCACCCGAAGAAGTTCGGCGACTGCACGATCACCGCCGCGGTGTCGTCCGTGACCGCCTCGCGCACCGCGCCCGGCGAGGTCACGCCGTCCTGCGCCGGCAGGTCGTGCACCGTGATCGGCAGGTGGCTCGTGAACGTGCGCAGGACCTGGCGGTACTCCGGGTGCAGGGCGCTCGAGATCAGGACCTCGCTGCGCTTCGTCAGGTCCGCGGCCATGGCCGCGGCCTCGCCGGTCGCGCTCGCGCCGTCGTACATCGAGGCGTTGGCGACGTCCATCGCCAGCAGCTCGCACATCATCGTCTGGTACTCGTAGATCGCCTGGAGCTCGCCCTGCATCAGCTCGGCCTGGTAGGGGGTGTAGGCCGTGAGGAACTCCGGCTTGAGCGCGAGATGCGGGACGGTGCTCGGCACGAAGTGGTCGTAGGCGCCGGCGCCGAGAAAGCATGCCAGCCGGTCGCAGTCGACGTTCTGACCGGCCAGCGTCCGCATGTGGGCCAGCAGATCGGGATCCGGCATCGCCGGCGGCAGATCGAGCGGCCGTGTGAGCCGCACCTCGGCCGGGATGTCGGCGAACAGATCCTCGACGGCCCGCGCGCCGATGCCGCGCAGCATGCGGGCCCGTTCGGCGAGGGTCGCGGGGATGTACTTCACGACGTCGTTTCACCCACCAGCGCGGCGTACGCGTCGGCGTCCAGCAGCTGATCCAGCTCCTTCATGTCCTTCGGCTCGACGACGATCATCCAGGCCTGACCGTACGGGTCGGTGTTGATCACCTCGGGCTTGTCGGCGAGCCCCTGATTGATCTCCACGACGGTGCCGGAGACCGGCGCGTACAGGTCGCTGACGGCCTTGACGGATTCGACGACGCCGAAGGTCTGCATGAACGCGATGATCGCCCCGACCTGCGGGAGCTCTACGTACACGACGTCGGAGAGCCGGTCCGCGGCGAACTTCGTGATGCCGACCCGGACCCGCGCCCCTTCCACCTTGGCCCACTCGTGTTCTTTCGAGTACCGCAACTCCTTCGGGTACACGCGCGTCTCCCCCCAGTTGGTCTGTCAGGCCGCTCCGGTCTTCGGACGGGTGTAGAACGGCAGCTTGGCGACCGCGCCGGGGACGGCGCGCCCCCGGACCTCGACCGCGATCCGGCCGCCGGGCGCCGCCGCGGCCGGCGGGACGAACCCCAGCCCAATACTTTTCTCCACCGTGGGGCCGAAGCTCCCGCTGGTCACCGTCCCCGCGGGCCGGCCCCCGACGAGGACCGGAAACCCGTGCCGCGCGATGGCGCGGTCCTCGAGCACGAACCCGGCGAGGCGGCGCGCCGTCCCTTCGGCCTTCTGCCGCCGCAGCACGCCGGCGCCGATGAACTCACCCTTTTGCAGCTTCACGGTCCAGCCGAGGCCGACCTCGATCGGCGTCGTCGTCCGGTCCATGTCGCTGCCGTGGAGCAGCAGGCCGGCCTCGAGCCGCAGCGTGTCGCGGGCGCCGAGGCCCGCCGGCAGGACGCCGTCCGCCCGGCCCGCCTCCAGCACGGCGTTCCAGAGATGGACCGCGTCTTCGGCGGCGACGTACAGTTCAAAGCCGTCCTCGCCGGTGTAGCCGGTGCGGGAGACGAGCGCCCGCCGGCCCGCGACGTCCACGCCCTCCCGAAACCAGTAGTACGTGATGAGCGCGACCGGCTCGGTGGTCAGCCGTGCCAGGATCGCCGGCGCGCGGGGTCCCTGCAGCGCCAGCAGCGCCGTCTCCGCGGAGCGGTCCGTGAGCGCCGCGTCGGGCCCGAGGTGGGAGCGGATCCAGGCGAGGTCCGCGTCCGTGTTCGCAGCGTTCACCACCAGCATGAACCGTGCATCGCCGAGGCGGTAGACGAGCAGATCGTCGATGATGCCGCCCTCGGGGGTGCACATCGGCGTGTACATCGCCTGGCCGACCGCGACGCGGCCCAGGTCGTTGGTGACCAGCCGCTGGATGAGGGCCGGCGCCCCGGGGCCGGACAGTTCCGCCTCCCCCATGTGCGACACGTCGAACAGTCCGGCGCGGGTGCGGACCGCCCGATGCTCCTCGATGATGCCGGCATACTGCACCGGCATGTCCCAGCCACCGAACGGCACCATGCGGGCGCCGAGGGCGAGGTGCGCCGCGTGCAGCGGCGTGCGTTTGAGCGGTTCGTCCGTCATTAGACCACCTGGGTCCGGGCCCACGCCTCCCGGAGGGTCTCGACCACTTCCTCGTCCGTCGTCTGCCGAAAGTCCTCGTAGAACTCGCCGACCGCCGCGAACGTCGGCGGCCGCAGCGTGCACACCACCCGGTCGGCTTCCCGCTCGAGCCGCCGGACCGCATCGGGCGCCCCGACGGGGATGGCGACCACGACCTCCCGCGCGAGCGCGTGCCGCAGCATCCGCACCGTGACGATCATGGTGGCCCCCGTCGCCACTCCGTCGTCGACGACGACGGCCGTCCGGCCCCGCACGTCGGGACTCGGCCGCGTCCCGCGGTAGGCGGTGCGGCGCCGTTCGATCTCCTCGATCTGGGCGCCGATCTCGTCGCGCAGGTACGCGTCGCGGACCCGCAGCGCCTTCGCCAGCCCCGCGTCCACGTACACCGTTCCGTCGCCGGTCACCGCGCCGAACGCGAGCTCCGGGTTCTGCGGGGCGCGCAGTTTGCGGGGGATGGCGAGATCGAGCGGCCAGTTGCGTGCGCGGACGATCGCGCCGGCGACGAGCACGCCGCCCCGCGGGATCGCGAGCACGGTCGCCGGGCCGGGGACGAGCGCATCCAGCGCCCGGGCCAACTGCTCGCCGGCGTCCCGCCGGTCGCGGAACCGCATCGCCGTCCCGGGCCGCTCACGCGCGGCGCCCGCGCGCCAGGCCGAGCGCCTGCTGCTCCTCGTCCGACAGTTTCAGCGCCGACGCGCCAGCCTCCACGGGCTTGCCGTAGACGCGCGATCCCTGGCGGTCGTTGAGGACGCTGATCACCACCCCGTTCGCGCGGCCGTCGAGCAGCGCGAGGCTGAAGCTCATGACGCCCGTCATTTCTGGAAATGGGTTGAACCGTACGACGCCGACGCCCTGGACGGTCGCCGGCAGCGCCGCCGCGACCTGGGCGACGCCCTGCTCGAGGGCCTCCAGCCGCCGGACGATGCCCGCGAGGTCCACTCGCGCGACCTCGCCGGGGTCGATGGGCGCCGCCGGTTGCGGGCCGCCGCCACGTCCTCGGACCAGCAGCACGATGAGGAGGATCGCCGCGGCGCATGCGGCGGCGACGAGTCCAAGCGTGAGCGCATCCGGCGCGGCATCCCGGAGGATGTTCAGTCCGTCATCCTCCCCTTCGGTCGAGTCCGGGCATTGTCGTTCGATCCCGCGCGGGACCTTCCCTTGGTGCACGCACGTTCGCCCTTGACACGGGAGGCGGCGGCGGATATTTGTATTGATGTACATATGCGTAGACGTATACCCACTCATCCCCAACCGGTGCGGCGCGCCCTTCGCCGCCGAGCCCTGGCCGCCGTCGCGGGATTCGTCGCCGCGGCCGCCGTGCTCTCACAGGCCGGCGATTCGAGCGCGGCCGGGGGCGCGGCCGCGCTCACCGGGGTCACGGTGGAGCCGGACGGCGCGGGTGTGCGCGTGGCCGTGGCCTCGAGCGGTCCGTTCCACTATTTCGTGGAGGGCCGGACCGATCGCGTCGTGATCGTCCTGGATCCCGTCACCGCGATCGCGGCGGTCCATACGCTGGCGATGGGTCCCGTCCAGAGCATCCGTGTTCGCCCGCTCACCGGCCCGCCGCCGAGGACGGAGATTGCCGTCATGACTTCCGTGCCGGTGGAGGCGACCGAGTCGTTTCTCGAGGGCCGCGTGCTGTCGGTGCGTCTTGCGCCCGCGGACCGGCGCCGCGCGCTCTTCCCGCCCGCCCGCGTCGGGCCGCCGGGTACCGCCGTGGCGGCGGCGCCTCTCCGCGGGCCGGTGCCACCCGAGCGGACCGGTGGGCGGGCCGTCGTCGCGCGCAGCGTGGTCCTGGAGGAGGGAACGGGCCGGATCCTCGCGGTGGAGGATCTCGGCCGCGTCGCCGTCAGCGATCCGCGCGTGATCGGCGCCGTACCGGTGAGCACGGGGGAACTGCTGCTCACCGCGCGCGCCCCCGGGAGAGCCACCGTGTATGTGTGGGAAGGCCGCAGCCGGCTCGTCGCCTACGCCGTCGAGGTGTTGCCCGGTCGGGATCCATTTCGCGACGTGCGGCGCGCGCTGGCGACCCTGTTCCCCGAGGCGGCGATCACCGTCACGGAGGTGCGAGGGGCGCAAACGGCGCTGCCCGCGCCGCCTCCCGGCGTCTCGACACCGCCTGCCGGTGCCCCCGCGCCCGGTGTGCCCGCATACCCGACGCCGTCGCGGACCGACACCACGCCGCCGGCGCCTCAGGCCGCCGGTGAGACGAGGGGTGTCGTGCTCAGTGGAGCGGTGGAGACCCAGATGGACCGGGCCAAGGCCGAGGCCGTCGCGCGCGCGTTCGTACCGGTCGTCGTCAACCTCCTGACGGTCCTGCGCCCCGTGCAGCTCGCGCTGCACGTCGAGGTCGTGGAATTGAGCCGGAACGCACAGGACGCCCTCGGCATTTCATGGGGCGGCGGCCAGCAGGCGTCCGGCGCGGCCCCCTCCCTCAACGGCGGCGTCTACAACCTGCAGATTCTCGGAGCACCCGGGGGGACGACCACCGGTCTCGATCTGCTGATGGCGCAACTCACTGCGCTTTCTCAGCAGGGACGGGCGAAACTGCTCGCGCGTCCCGACCTGGTCGTGCTGGCGGGGCGAAGCGCCTCGCTCTTGCTGGGCGGACAAGTACCGGTGCCGGTCGCCGGAGTCAACGGCGCCGTGACGGTCGAGTACAAGGACTTCGGCGTGATCCTGACGGCCCGGCCGGAGTACCAGGACGACGGCCGCGTGTTTCTCGAGATTACGCCGGAGGTGAGCACGCTCGATTTCACCGATGCGGTGAAGGTGAGCGGCTTTACAATCCCGGCGCTCCGGGTCCGGCGCGCCCAAACAATGGTGGCGATGCGGTCCGGCGAGACCCTGGTCGTCGGCGGCCTCCTGCAGCGTGACGATGCCGAGCTCGTCCAGAAGGTCCCGCTGCTCGCCGACCTTCCCGTGATCGGCGCCCTATTCCGGTCCCGGTCGTTTCAACGCCGGGAGAGCGATCTGGTGATCCTCGTGACCCCGCAGCTCGTCGACGCACCACACACGCCATGATGGGAGGGCACACCGTGCGAACCGCCGGCCGCCTGTGCACCGCGATGCTGTCGTCGTCTCATTTCCTTCGTGGCCGCGCCTGGGGGGCGCGTGCCGTGCGCCACGCCGATGAACGCGGCCAGGCGATGCTGGAGTACGCTATCATCGGCGGCATCGTGATCATCGGCGCCCTGGCCGTGCTGGTCACGTTGTCCGGCGCGCTCAACCGCATGTTTGCGCAAATCGCCAACACGCTCTCGCAGTACTGAGGCCCCGATGCGCCGCCGAGCCCGGGCATCGGGGCACGTCTACCGGACCGCCGAGCGCGGCTCCGCGCTGCTGGAGATGGCGGTCGCCATGCCGATCCTGCTGGCCCTGGTCGGGGCGATCCTCGACGGGGGGTGGGCGCTGCACCAGGCGGCCCTCGTCACCGTCGCGGCGGAGGCCGCCCAGCGGGCGGCGGCGGTGGAGGACACCGGTACCGGGCACTGCGCAGGCGATCCGCCGGCCGCGTACGGCGACCTGTCCCGCGCCGCGGCTGCGGCGGCGGCGCCGACCCTCGACGCCTCCAGGCTGTCGGTGACCCTCCGCTATCTGGAACCGGCGTGCACCGGGCGCATGCGGACGCTCGCCGTCGACCTGACGTACCCGCTGCGCTCGCTCACCCCGTGGTTCGCGGCGTTGCTGAACGGACGCCGGCTGACCGCCGAGGCGGGGAGCGCCGTCGAGGAAGTGCCGCCGCCGTGGTGGGGATCGGCGGCGCAGGTGCTGTCGGACCAGGCGGAGATTCAGGCGCTGCAGGCGCAGATCGCGTCGCTCTCGTCCGAATATCAGGCCGAGGTCTCGCTGGCCTCGGCGTACTCGCAGTCGGCCGGCTACTACTACGCTCTCTGGCAGCAGCAGCTCGCGGCGGGGACCTTTGATGGTTCCGCGGGGCGGTAGCGCCGTGGTCCCGTTGGGACCGCTCGCCCGCCGGCTGCTGGCGCGCCGCCGGCACTGGTTGAGATGGGTCGCGATCGCGCTGGCGGCGCTTACGATCTTATCCGCCGCGGCGCAGCTTCGCCACCGGCCGGTGGTTCGGCGGCCCCGCGCGCCGCTCGGCGGCGTTCGCCCGCCGGCCCCGGCACCGCAGGCCGGCGGCGGGGCTCCGCAGCTGCCGGCCGGCATGAGGATCATGAACCTCGTCGTGCCGGCCGCCGCGGTGTTCGGCGGCCGGCTCCCGCCGTTCGCACGAGTGGATCTTCTCGCTGCGTTTGACGCGGGTCCGGACCGGTTTGTCCGGCGGGTCGTGGCATCCGGGCTCGTCTTGTATGTCTCTTCGCAATCGGGGACTGCCGGGTCCGGGGCGCCGGCGCCGTTTTCCGGGCCGGACGGCCGCTTCGCGGCCGCGCCGGTCGCCGGGCTATCGATCGCCGTCCCCGCGGCGGCCGAGCGTGAGATCGTCATGGCGCAGGCCTTCGGCCGTCTGTTTGTCGCCCTGCGGCCGGGATCGGATGAGACCGCGGCCCACGGCGCCTGCGGCGGCTGCGACCGCCGAGTGCCGGGGCCGCCGGAGTCCGGGGCCTCGTTGTCGATGCGGCGCTATCTCGGGCTGCCGGCGTCCACACCGGCGCCGTCTCCCGCCCCGATGCCATCCGGGTGGCTTCCCGCGCCACCGCTCCCGTGGGCCGGCCTGGTACCGGGCCCCTCACGTTCGTGGGGCGCGACGCGAGGGCCGGTTCGGCCTCCGGATATCCGCCGTGCCGGCCGGAACGTCGAGGTCATCGAAGATACGACACGGCGCGTCACGCGGGTACCGGTGGACGCGGGGGAGGCGCCATGATCGTCGCGTTCCTTGCCGCGTCGCTGATCGTCTTGCTTGGGTGCGCGGGGCTCGCGGTCGACGTCGCGAACGGCTACGTTGTTCGCGCGATCCTTCAAAACGCGGCGGACGACGGTGCGCGCACGGCCCTACGATGGAGTACTCAGGTCGACGATCCGGGCGCCAACCCCGAAACTGTGCAGGCGCAGGCCGTCGCCGCGGCGCTCGCGACGGCGCGTCGGGACGTGCGAGCGCACGGACTAGCGGATGCGACGGCGGTCGACGCCGTGGTGGCGGGGTCGCGCCTCCGGATCACCGCCCGGGCGTCCGTCAACACGTGGTTCCTTCGCGCGCTGGGCGTGACGACGTGGACCCCCGCGGCCGCGTCCGAGGCCCTGCTTTGGACGGCGGCCCGACAGACCGCCCTCCCTGCCGGCGCACCGCCCCTTGCCCCGCCCGTGCCGCCGGTGTTCCCCGCGCCCTCCACCTTTCTGCCCGGCGCCGTCCCGCACGAGGCGGGATCCGGCGGCGCCGACCGCGGGCCCGCGCCCGGCAACGACGCGGCGGGGGCGTCCGGCGATTCGCCCGGTCCCGCGGGAGGCGGGGACGCCGCCGAAGGCCTATGACGGACCGGCCCTATGTGATCGTGTGCCACGCGGCGGCCGACGCCTGCGCGCGCATTGCCGCGGCTCTTCGCGACCTCGGCGGTGTCGACTGCGTCGCGCGGTTGGACGGCGTGGCCGACCTCCTGGCCCTTGCGGCGGCCGACTGTCTCGTCGTCGATCTTCCCGAGACCGCCCCCGGGCGGGCGGCCCTCGGCCGGATCGTCGCCGCGTACCCCGAGACGCACGTTGTCGTGATCGCGGCCTCGCTGGCCTTCGACGACGTGCGGGACGTCTTGCGGCTCGGGATTCGCGACATCGTGCCGGTCCCGGTTGATCCTGCCGCGATTGCCTCGGCCGTCCGTGAGGGGTTGGCGGCGCGGGCCGTCGACGCGCCGGGCCTCCGCGGAACGGCGATTCTGGTGGCGTCGGGGAAAGGCGGTGCGGGCTGTACCGCCCTGGCACTCCACCTGGCCGCGGCCCTGGCCCGCCACGGCACCGCGGCGTTGGTCGACGCCGATGCGCCGCCGTTCGGGGCGACGGCCGCGGCCGCCGACCTGGACTCCAGTTCCAGCATCGCCGGGCTCGTCCGCCAGCATCTCCCGATCGAACCGAGACTCTTGCGCCGTGTCGGCCTGACGCACGCCGCCGGCTTCACGGTCTTCTCGCTCTGGGGCGCCGCGGGAGAGGCCGACGATGCGGCCGACGTCATGCCGGTCGCGATGGATGCGTTGACGGCGGGGGTCCCGTTTGTCGTGGTGGACCTCGGGCGCCCCGTGCTGCCGGCGCAGCGGATGCTGTCGCGCCGCGCCGGCGTCGCGGTGGCGGTCGCCACGCTGGATCTGCTGGCCCTGCGGAGCCTGCGCTATCTGATCGACCTGCTCGTCGCCGACGGGGTGACACAAATCTTGCCGGTCCTGAACCGCAGCGGCGGAACCGCGTCGTACACGATCGAACAGGCCGAGGCGGCCCTCGGCACCGCCTTTGCCGCGGTGCTGCCGGAGACGCCCAGGTTGAGCCGCTGTCTCGACGACGGGGCCTTGATCGGCCCCTCGGCACCCGACGACCCGTGGTGGCGCGGCATCGAAGCGCTCGCTGAGCAGATCGTCCTGCGCCGGCGGGAAGAGTTCCGCAACGCGCTCCGGGCGGCGCCGTGAGCCAGGGACGGAGTGCCGCGGTCCCGCCCACGGCGCCGGTCGAACGCGCGGCCGCGGCGTCCGACATCCGCGCCGCCCTCCATGCGCGGCTGCTGGAGGACGTCGAGCGGCACGCGCTCGCGGGGCAAGACCGCGCCGTGGTCCGGTCGTACCTCGAAGAGACGCTCGCGCGATACCTCCGCGAATACCCGCACCTGTCCCAGGCCGAAACGGAGCGCATCATCCGCGATCTCTGCGACGACATCGTCGGATTCGGTCCCCTCGAGCCGCTGCTCCGCGATCCGCACATCACCGACATCATGGTGAACCGGTACGACCGGGTCTACGTGCAGCGCCACGGCGTCAAAGTGCAGACGGGGGTGCGGTTTCGCGACGAGGATCATCTGCGCTTCATCATCGGCCGTGTGGCCGAGCTCGGCGGGCGCCGCATCGACTCGGCCACGCCGATGGCAGACGTCCGGATGCCTCAGGGCTTTCGTGCCCACGCCGCGATCCCGCCCGTGGCGGTCGACGGACCGTGCCTCGCCATCCGTCTCTTTCCCGGTCAGCCGCTCACGCTGGACGCGCTGGTGGAGCGGGGCGCCTTCGGCCCCGAGGTGGCCGAGTACCTGACGAGTGCGGTCCGGCAGAAGGCCACCCTGTTGTTCACCGGCGGCACCGGGGCCGGCAAGACGAGCCTCCTCAACGCCTGCGCGGCGGCGATGCCGGCCGAGGAGCGGGTGGTGTCGATCGAAGAAGCCGCCGAACTGCGCCTGCCGATCCGGAACTGGATTCGCTGGGAAACGCGGGCCCCCAATATCGAAGGCCGCGGCGAGATCACGCCGGCCCATCTCGTCCGGCACGCGCTCCGCCAGAATCCCGATCGCATCATCGTCGGCGAGGTGCGGGGCGGCGAGGCGCTCGACATGCTGCAGGCCATGAACACCGGCCACCGCGGCAGCATGAGCACCCTGCACGCCAACAGTCCTGCGCACGCGCTGGATCGTCTCGAAGTGCTCGCGCGGTGGGATTCGGGCCTGCCCGGCGATCTGGTGCGGCGGTTGATTGCCGGGGCGATCGACGTGCTCGTGCACCTGGAACGCCGTCCCGACGGCCGCCGTGCCGTCGTCGAAGTCAGCGAGGTGACCGGGGCGGATCGCGACGCCGTCCAGCTGCAGAGCGTGTTTCGCGGGGAGCGTGGCGCCGGCGTCCTCGCGCGAACGAGTGTGCCGTCGCGTCTGGCGCGGCCGGCGCCATACCCCGGCGCGCCGTACCCGGCCCTCGACGGCCGCGCCGCGCTCGGGTAGGCGGCATGCTGCTGACGGCGGCCCTGGCACTCGTGTCCGCCGCCATGCTCGCGGGCACCCGACGTCGAGGCGACGGCAACGGCGCGGCGGTCCACCGGTTGGTCCGCTATCTTGCGCCGAGCGGGCCGCCGCCTGAGACGCGGCCGCCCGCCTGGGCCCGTCTGGATCGTGTCGTGCTGCGATGGCCCGCGGTCGCGCTGCTGGAGCGGCGTGCGGGTCAGGCCGGTGTGAAGGCGCCGGTCTCCGCCCTGCTGCTGGCCACCGTGGCCGCCGCCGCCGCGGTCGGGGCGACGGCCGGCCTCCTCCGCGGACCCGCCGCCGGCCTGCCCGCCGCCGCGGCGATCGTGCTGGTCGCCGGTGTGGCCCTCGATGCGGCGCGCGGCCGGCGGATCCGGACCGTCGAAGCGCAGCTTCCCGCGGCGATCGACCTCCTGGTCGGACAGTTGCGATCGCACCGTTCGATCGGCGAAGCGTTCGGCGACGTCGCGCAGTGGATCGCCGAGCCGCTGCGAACCGAGTGCGGGCGCGTCGCCGAGGAGCTCCGCATCGGCGTCCCCTTGGCGCGCGCGCTCGATCGATTGCGGGACCGGGTGCCGGCGCCCGCGGTGCCGGGGATCGCGACGGCGATCGCCGTGGCGGATCGGACCGGCGGCAACCTCGTGGAATGCCTGGTGAGGCAGGCGGAGTCGGCCCGCGCCCAGATCGCGTTTCGGCATGAGGTGCGCGCATTGACGGCCCATGCGCGCACGACGGGCACGGCGCTTGCGCTCCTGCCGGCCGGCGTCGCCGCCGCGGTGCTGCTCTTCGACCCCAACGTCTTCGCGCCGATGCTCGGAACGCCGGCCGGACACGTGCTGCTGGGCCTCGCGGCCGCCATGGAAGTGTGCGGCTGGCAGGCCGTGCGCGCGATGATCCGCCGGGTCGAGGGCTGAGCGCGGCATGGCCGGGTGGCCGGTCGTGGCGGCGTTAGGCTTGCTCGACGCCGCGCTGTGGTTGGCGTCGGCGCCGCCACGCGCGGAGGGGCGCGCGGCGCGGCGCCTGCGCG